>PDUK01000197.1 GCA_006212115.1 Thalassolituus sp.
GGGCAACGCCTAAGCGTTTTTCACCGTCCAGCTCAAAGGCATTACCTGCCGACACGGCCAGAGACGGGTTGGTGTTCTCGCTTTGTTCATCGTAAGCCGCTTCCGCTTTTGCTGTGGCAAAGGCGCCCTCTTTATCAAGGGCAGAAATACTTTTAATGTCGACGGTACCGCCAATGGCATTGGCGTCCATATCTGGGGTAAGCGTCTTGGTCACAGTGAGTGAGCTGAGCAGAGTCGACGGGATAACATCCAGTGCGACAGCACGGCTGCCAGCTTCTGGCGCAGGTACCTGAACGCCGTTCACTGTTACCGCATTCAGTTCAGCGCCGACACCGCGGATTCGGACGAAACGGCCTTCGCCCTGATCACGTTCAATAGAAAGGCCGGGAATACGCTGCAGTGCTTCAGCCGCGTTCGCATCAGGCAGTTCACCAATGGCGTCGGCATCGACAGCACTGATGGTGTTGTCGGCAAAACGCTCGCGTTCCAGAGCGCGTTGCATTCGTGCAGCCTGACCAGTCACGACGATCTCGTCGTTGGCTGCGGGCTCGGCGTTGGTGTTGTTCTGATCAGCCATTGCCTGGCCACTACTCAGAAGTGCAATAGCTGCAACGAGGGGTGCAGTGCGAAATGTCATGAGATTGCTCCGTTCATGATTTTTTTGAGTTGTGCATGAGTTAGGCAGACCCTAAAAATGAAATGTGACAGTGGCGTGACGGAGTACGTCCTGCGTTTGATGTACGCCTCGGAAATGGGCTGTTTAAGTACGCGATTGAGCTGTTATGACCAGCGCGAATAATGATCCAGTGAGCTGCAATGGCTGGATTTAAGTGGGTATGTCGCTATTACCTGCTGCTCATAAATACTATTTTTCGATTCAGGCGCATTCTGAGTGAGCTGATCTGACCCCCGACGTTCTGTCATATTGTTCTGGCAAGCTGGCTCGTCTTTTTTAGCGTCTTTTCTAGCGTTTTTAAAAGATCTTTCCAGCGTCTTTAGTGGCGGGCTATTCCGGGAGCAATTAATGAATTCACTGCTGCGATTGATTACATACCCGAAAATTATTTCTTGTCGGTTCTATGGCATTGCTTCTGATCGGTTTATCGGCGGGCCTGGGTGCGCCAAAAGGCATAGCTGCGATTGACTGGGTTGATGTTGTGGGTGAGGGCTCGACCGCGCTGGCATTGATTGTCTGGCTGCTTATGGTGCTACGTAGTCGCCCGGCTGGGCGCGTGACGAATCTTCTGACGCTGGGGCTGGGATTTATGTTTCTGGCCATGTGGCAGGATACGTTGGATGAATTCTACGCGCTGGCCGGCACTCAGGCATGGGAGAGTGTCGTGGAGTCCGTACTCATGCCAATAGGATTAGGGCTACTGACGTACGGTTTGTGGCACTGGCATAAAGAGCAATTAAGTATTCGTGCACAGTTACTGAAACGTGAGCAGATCTTCCGGGATCATCTCTGGTTGGATGGCCTTAGTCAGGTTGCACGTTTCGAGCAGATTGAAGCGACACTCGCATCTGACTGGGCAGATGAGCAGGCACATCAGGTCGCTCTGATCGTCGAGTTGCATGATTTTAACCAGTTCGAGCGACGTTATGGGTATCGTGAGGCGGACCGCCTGTTGCGGGAGACCGGTGAGTATCTGATCCTGAACCTGCGTCAGAAGGATCTTATTTGCCGGATCGCAAGAGATCGCCTCGTAATTCTGATGCCCTATACCCGCCCGTCTGAGGCGCGCGACCTGGCGATCAATCTGCGCACAGCCGTCGAGCATTTCTGTTTTCACTTATCCTGTTCAGATCAGAGGGTCGAACAGGTGTTAGATGTCGGCATTGGCGTCCGACAGCCAATGGATAGTCCGCAGGCCCTGGTTAAACGCGCAACGGATGCATTGCAGAGTGCGGGCTGCAGGAAACGGTATTAGTCTGGTGTCATGAGGCCGACGATTATTCATCAGAAAGCAGAGTCCGGCACTCATATACGCAGGAGCGGTTGGCTTACTGCTGAGGACAAATATCTTCAGGCCTGTTACCCCATTGCTCAGCTTCTGGATCTGGCGCTGGCTTGCGATGTGCCTCAGCACAAGCTGCTTCGTGGTACAGGCATCTTCTTGGAAGACCTTGCCTCAGAAGCGCATATGAGTGGCGGTGTCCGGTTCAATATACGGCAACTGGCCGTTCTGGCTGACAACATTGCTCATTACCTGCCTCAGGATGAAATAGCATCACGCTGGGGAGCTCGTCTTTGGCCTGGCTACGCGGGTCCTTTCAGTCAGGCGTTGGCAACGGCCACGGATCTGGGCGATTTTCTGCAGATACTTTGCGAGTTCAGGCACTGGTTGGCCCCCGGGCTTGTGCCATGCATGAGTCAATATCATGGTTATCGGATACTTCATTGGCAGAATGTATTTGGATTGAGCCCACGTGCAGAGAAGTTGTTAAGCGAAGCGTATATGACGGCACTGGTTTCTGTGACTCGCGAGCAGCGTCAGGAAAACAACTCTGGGTGGATCTGTTGCCCCGGGCAGTGTGAGGCAGTACAGCTGCGGCGCATGCGTGTCTATTGTGGTGAGCAGACAACCGCAGGCGCCGGGGGCTGCTTTATGGTAATCCCTGAGTCTTGTTTATCGCTGCCCTGGGCCGCTGGATCTCCACGGATTCGTGATATGGCGATCGCCCAGGCGAAAACACTGGTGACGGGTATTCCGGCGGAGTCGTTCACAGAGCAGGTCGACAGTTATCTCTCGGGTACGTTTCCTGAACTTCCATCGTTGTCGGACACTGCCAGTTACTTCGGAGTTAGTAGCGCTACTCTTAAGCGTTATCTGGCGGTCGATGGCATGCGATATCAGCAAGTCGGGGATCAGGTCCGCCTGAGGCATAGCCTTGAGCTGATGCACTTTGAGGGCGGGAGTAACGAAGATATTGCTGATGCCCTGCGGCTGGGAGATGGTGCCAATTTCCGCCGTAGTTTCAGTCGCTGGACGGGGATATTACCGAGTGAAGCAAGGGAGGCGCTGAGCGGCAGGTTGCCACCGCTCAGCGTTGAAAATCAAGAGGACTATTCTTCAACCAGTTATTCTTCACCCAGTTATTCTTCACCAAAGAGCGCACAGTCAATCAGATCGCAGAGACAGTGAATAACGACCAGGTGAACTTCCTGAATACGAGCTGTGACGTCGCTGGGTACACGGATCTCAACATCTTCTGCGGTCAGCAGCGATGTCATATGACCGCCATCTTTCCCTGACAGAGCAACGACCACCATATCGCGTTCATGCGCTGCCTGAATGGCCTGCACCACGTTGCTTGAGTTACCGCTAGTCGAGATGGCCAGAAGCACATCGCCCGGGTTACCCAGCGCGCGGATCTGCTTGCTGAATACTTCGTTGTAGCTGTAGTCGTTAGCGATCGAGGTAATCGTGGATGGGTCAGTCGTCAGGGCAATGGCCGGAAGGCTGGGACGTTCACGCTCGAACCGGTTTAGAAGCTCAGAGGAGAAATGCTGTGCGTCACCAGCAGAGCCACCGTTACCACAAGTCAGAATCTTTCCACCACTGATCAGAGCATTCACCATCATCTGTGATGCATGCTCGATATAAGGTGGCAGCTCTTCAGCGGCGAGTGTTTTGGTTTCGATGCTGGCGCCGAAGTGGCCGATAATACGATCTTGCACAGACTAACTCCCGAATAAAC
>PDUK01000075.1 GCA_006212115.1 Thalassolituus sp.
GCTGATATGGCCTACATGGGTACCCGTTTTATCGGCACACAGGAATGCCAGGTACAGCCTGAATACAAAGAGATGCTGACCACCAGCAGCGCTGCCGACATCGTTTATACCCCGAAGATTTCGGGCGTGAATGCTTCCTTTCTGAAGCCGTCACTGGACGCTCACGCCATCGACCTAGCGACGCACCAGAAACCCGATCATGTCGATTTTGGTGCAGAACTGGATACTGAGATGATGGCACAGGCCACCAGCGCTAAACCCTGGAAGGATCTGTGGTCGGCCGGTCACGGCGTTGGCAGCATCAATGACGTACCGACAACAGCCGAACTGGTAGAACGCCTGAAAAACGAATACCAAACCACCGTTTCTGCCTTCACTGGAGACTTCTGATGAGCCACACCTACTCTACCCTTGATTGGAGTGTCAGTGATCATATCCTCACACTCACGCTGAATCGTCCTGAACAGATGAACGCTTTTACCGTGGAGATGTGTAACGAGCTTATCCACGCCTTCGACCGTGCCAGTGCCGACGATGACGTTCGCGCCATCATTGTGACAGGTGCAGGTAAAGCGTTCTGTGCGGGTATGGATCTGTCCAGAGAGGGCAACGTCTTTGGGCTGGATGAGTCCCAGCAACCCACACTCCGCGACCTGAACGAACGATTCAGCGACAAAGATATCGTCGAAGGTGTGCGCGATACCGGCGGCCGCGTTGCGCTGGCTATTTTCCGTTGCACTAAGCCGGTTATCGCAGCCATTAACGGGGCTGCGGTAGGAATCGGGGCAACCATGACCTGTGCCATGGATATCCGCCTTGCGTGCGAGCATACTCGTATCGGTTTTGTGTTTGGTAAGGTCGGCATTGTTCCGGAGGCCTGCTCAACCTGGTTCCTGCCACGCATTGTTGGCATATCCACCGCGCTGGAGTGGTCGATGACAGCCGATATTTTCAAAGCAGATGTGGCGAAGGAAGCGGGTTTTGTCAGTAAAGTCGTTTCTGCCGACACCTTAATGCAGGAAGCACGCGCACTGGCCTCTAAAATGGTGGAGCGCTCAGCAGTGTCTGTGGCGATGATTCGCCAGATGATGTACCGAAACAGCGCGCTCGACCACCCAGCCGATGCCCATAAAGTTGAATCGCTTGGGATGTTCTACACCAGCCTGAATGACGGTAAAGAGGGTGTGGCAAGCTTTCTGGAGAAACGCCCGGCCGACTTCAAGGCACGTGTCAGTACAGATATGCCTCCCGTGTACCCTTGGTGGGACAAGCAGGAGTCATCGGACTGACCGCTATGTAACTGGCAGGCCGTAACACTTTTACTGTGCGACCTTGGAAAGCTCTGTGTAATGCTCAGGGTTAAGGCAACGTCCAATATGGAGGAATCCCGATGACCACCGGAATCATTCTTCTTGCCGCAGGCCGAAGTACTCGGTTTGGTAGTGACAAACGATGCTCTCCCTGGCCCGGACAAACCTGTATGTTAAAAGCCAGTATCAGCAAAGCACTGGCTTCCGGACTCCCCTGCTACGTCGTGCTGCACCCCGGCGATCAACATTTACTTGATCACTGTATTGGAGATACCGCCACTGCTGGCGTGTGTCCAGATGCGGCTCAGGGTATTGGCAACAGTATCGCCTTTGGCGTTCATGCAAATCAGGATTGGTCTGGTTGGATTATTGCTCGGGCAGATATGCCGGGAGTGACGCCAGAAACATATCGACGCCTGGCAGATCATCTCGAACGACACGATTGTGGTCGACCTGTCGATAAACACGGTCAGGCCGGTTACCCCACTGCTTTCCGCAAGGAGCATGCCTGCGAACTGATGCGTCTGCATGGGCACAGAACGGAAGCACGTTTAATCCCGGACGAGCCCTATGTGAATGTGATTGTCTTCGATGCCATGATTCATGCCGACATTAATCGCCCTGAAGACATGTTAAAACTACGTTAAGCCGGGCGAAATGTCGTCACCGAATCACAAATAAAAAAGCCCGGAGACATGACTGTACCCCGGGCTCATCTGACTTAAAAATCCGTCATTAGCTGTTATCGATCAGATAGTTTTCATAGTCTTTTCTGAGATCAATTTTCAGCAGTTTACCCGTAGCCGTGTGAGGCAGCGATTCTACGAATATCACAGCATCCGGCATCCACCACTTAGCTATTTTGCCTTCAAGGAAAGAAAGTACGCTGGCCTCATCCACGTCTGCACCTTCGTTCTTAATTGCAAGAAGAATCGGACGCTCATCCCACTTGGGGTGTCGGGCGCCAATCACGCAACATTCGGCAAGATCAGGATGCCCCACAGCGGTATTTTCAAGGTCGATCGAGCTGATCCACTCCCCACCTGATTTAATAACGTCCTTCGAGCGGTCAACGATGTTCATGTAGCTATTCGGATCGATGGTCGCCACGTCACCGGTATCGAACCAACCGTCTTCGAAACTGGACTGGTCATCATTGTTGTAATAACCGTTCACCACCCACGGGCCGCGAATCATAAGGCGACCGAAGGTTTCGCCGTCATGCGGAAGCGCCTTTCCTTCGTCGTCGATGATTTTGATCTCAATGCCGAAAATTGGACGTCCCTGTTTCCGCTGCAGTTGGTACTGCTCTTCTTTCGGCAAAGCAGCCATTATCGGGTTCATCGCATTGATGGTCCCGATCGGGCTTGTTTCCGTCATACCCCAGGCATGAATCAGGAAGGCATCGTGCTTCTGATCAAAATCTTTGATCATCTGCAGCGGTGCAGCAGCACCACCAACGATCACATTCTTAACGGACTCCAGCTTTTCACCGATGCTGTCCATATGATTCAGCAGCATCATCCATACCGTCGGTACACCCAACAGCAGGTCAGGCTCTTCCGCCTCGATTAATTCCCACAATGAAGCACCGTCCATGCCTGGCCCCGGAAAGACCTGTTTAGCTCCGGTGATACACGCAGAGTAAGGCGTGCCCCAGGCATTAACATGGAACATAGGCACCACAGGTAAGAAGCAGGAACCGGATGAAAGCCCCATAACATCGTCGCCAACGGAGGCAAAGGCATGCAGGCAAGTTGAACGGTGAGAGTACAGTACGCCTTTCGGATTACCCGTGGTACCAGACGTGTAGCACATGCTCGCGCCTTTCGTTTCGTCAAATTCCGGCCACTCAAACTCGTCGGACTCGGCTGCCAGCAAGGTCTCATAACACTGAGCGTTTGGCAGTTTGGTCTCTGGCATCTTGTCTTCATCACACAGGATAATGAAGCCTTCGACATTACCGATATGAGGAAGGATCGCCTCTAGCAGTGGGACAAAGGTCAGGTCGACAAAAATAAAGCGATCTTCAGCGTGGTTGATGATGTACACCAGTTGCTCGGCAAACAAGCGAGGGTTAATGGTATGCAGCACCGCACCGTATCCGGAGATTCCGTAGTACAGCTCGAAATGACGGTAGTTATTCCAGGCCAGGGTGGCAACGCGCTGACCGTCCTGAATGTCGAGTTTTTTAAGCAGGTTGGCTACCTTACGAGCTCGGGCAGCAGCGTCTTTCATTGTGTACCGATGAATATCACCTTCACAGCGGCGACTCACGATTTCCGTGTTCGGGTAGGTTGATTCCGCATGCTGTAACAAAGTTGAGATCAGCAGGGGACGATCCATCATCAGACCTTGCATAGGGGTTCTCCTGACAAGATGTTGTTGTTATTAAGCACCACCTTAGGGAGGTCATATACGAATGACAAGGTGGTTTGTGTCCAAATACAGGGGTCAGCGTGTAGCAGACCACAAAAAAGGCCGCCCGTCGGCGGCCTTTGTGTGACTAAGCTTCAAGTTTGGTCAATCAGCTCGCCGCTTTCAGCTTTGCTTTTTCTTTCTGAGCCTTTACGTCCTGCTCTTCGCGGTAGAACTCGGTTTTCCAGCGCTCAATCAGATCCATATTGTCATGGTCCCAAGGGTGAAAGCCCTTTTTAAACCAATCAAGGTAGTTCTTGGTCACGCCAGTGAACATACCTTTCTTGCCCGTCATAAAGCGCCAGAAACCCTTCACATCCTTCCAGGATGGCATCTTTTTCTGCCACCACAGAAGTTTGATGGTGTACCAACCGATTCGGTGGAAAAAGAACAGCGTTGCGTAAACCTGACACCACCGCAGGTACTTCTGATCACCTTCAATGCTCATAAAGGTATCGAACGCGACGGATTTGTGCTCAATCTCTTCCACAGCGTGCCAGTACAACAAGTCCTGAACCGACGGAGCCAGGTTTTCTAGCGTTTCCGGGTATGTCAGAAGGTGCTCTGCCAGAATGGCGGTAAGGTGCTCCATACAGACCGTCATCGCCAGACGAAACTTATCCGAGCGATTAACAACATGTCTCTGAATGTAGCGCTCAAGATCTTTGTCCAGTGCGACTGCATCAAACCCTAATTCGCGAAGGGTTTCGTTTACCCGCTCATGCTGGCGACTGTGGTGGCCTTCCTGACCGATAAATCCGCGAATTTCTTCCAGTAGCTTTGGGCTTTTGATTTTGTCGCGATACAAACGAACGGAGGCTATAAACTCGCCTTCCCCGGCAGGAAACGTCGACGACAACGCCGCAAAAAATGCCGATAGCAGCGCATTGTCGTTGAAGAAATACGGCGTATCCAGCTGCTCAAAGGGCATGGACATGTGTCGTGGCTGAATAGTTGGGTGATCTGCGGTTGCGCTCATAGCGTCCTCCTGTCTCAGCAGGTTCAAGTCATGTGTGAATATAGTCGCCTGTGGCGAATACGGACAACAGGTGGAAAGGAAACAATCTCCGGTGAAAAAATGGACCGGTTTACGCCATAATGGGGCCAAATAGACTATTGAGCTCTACGACTATGCCAACCATCTGGGTTGATGCGGACGCAACGCCAAAGGCCGTCCGGGAAATTATCTGCAAAGCCGCCATTCGTACCGAAATGACCACGCGCTTCGTCGCCAATCACCGGGTGCCCGTCACACCTCACCCGTGTATCACCTCACATCAGGTTGAGCCCGGTTTCGACGTGGCAGATAACTACATTGCACAAGAAGCTGTAGCAGGAGACCTTCTGGTTACGCAGGATATCCCGTTAGCGGCAGAGGTAATGGAAAAACAGGTGGACGTCAT
Source organism: Thalassolituus sp. (assembly GCA_006212115.1). GTDB lineage: Bacteria > Pseudomonadota > Gammaproteobacteria > Pseudomonadales > Oceanobacteraceae > Thalassolituus. The sequence continues at coordinate 5,132 of PDUK01000075.1, forward strand.
TAATAACCGCGGCGAGACATACAGTCAGCAAACCATACGGCAGAAACTCCAGATGCGGGATTTCATGGAAACAATGCGCTCGTCGGGTGTACAGAGCGGTGGGCCAGCCGCATTTTCCGACAAAGACAAACAAACCTTCGCTAACTCCCTCGACCGCTGGCTGACCCGAGCGAAGCAAGCAAAATAAACAGGGCCGAGTACTTGAAAGAAGTTCTTAAGGAAAGCGGTATGAATGTTGTGGTACTTGGCGCAGGCGCAGTCGGATGCTACCTCGGAGCAGTGTTAAGCAACCAGCACAGTGTCACCCTGATCGGGCGCGAAAAACTGGTTAACGAATTTAATCAGAATAAACGCCTGCAGCTAACCGACTATGAAGGACGTAACTCTGACTTCAGTGAGCTCACCGTAACGGATCAACCTGATTCGCTCGCTGATGCTGATTTAATTCTACTGACGGTGAAATGCCTTTCGGTTCACGAAGCAGCCCACCAGATTCAAGCGTTTGCTGCTGACACGACGCCTGTTCTTTGCCTGCAGAACGGTATTGGCAGCGACGACATGCTGCGTCACCTGAACAACCCAATTATCAGAGGCACAGTCGGCTTCAATGTTGCTCCCATGGGCCGTGGGGTGTTTCATCGTGGTACCGAAGGAGATGTACGGGCAGAGGCCAGCCTGCCACAGCACATCGCCGACTCACTCAACCTGGCTTTCCTGAGCATGGGCTTCCCATTTTCTACAACCCGGGATTTTGAAGCATTACAGTGGGCGAAGTTACAACTGAACCTTAATAACGCAATCAATGCGTTGAGTGACAAACCACTCAAACAAGAACTGGAAACGCTCGGCTATCGACGGGTCCTGAGTATGGCCATGTCCGAGCTCATGGCTATTGTTCGTCAGGAGCGCTTACGGCTTCCTAAGCTTACCAAGCTGCCTCCGTCATGGATTCCGCTATCATTACGTATTCCTGATAACTGGTTCCGTAAGGTTGCCTCATCCATGCTGGCCATAGACCCTCAGGCGCGCTCTTCGATGTGGGAAGATCTTAACAACCAGCGTATGACTGAAATAGACTATCTGAATGGCGCAGTTGTTCGGGCCGGGCGGGATGTTGGAATTCCCACCCCAGTGAATCGGGTGCTTGTGCGCTTAATCAAAGAGATCGAAAGTGGTCGCCGCCAGCCCGGCCTTTCGAGTGAAGAGTTACTTCACGAAATCAGACCCCCAACCTACTGACAACGGAATACGAGCCAGCCTGATATGACCCTGAGATCCATTCTTGCCCTCAGCTTTACTGCCGAGCAGATTCACAAGAACTACGGAGTCGACCCCTCCGCAGCCCTCTCTCGTCAGGGGATCAATCCGGCTCAAATCGACGCCTCCGCAGTTATTTCACAGGCGGATGAGCTGTCCGTTCTTGCTGAGTTATATCCGCAACTACGTCATGACCCTCTGGCAGCCATGAAGCTATCCAGCACCTTTGGTATCGCGGCGTACGGCGCCTTTGCCATGATGCTGATGAGCTGCAGCACAGTAAAAGAAGGGATCAAACTCGGAATCCGATATCAGGAGCTTAGCTACCTGTTCAGCCGGCTTGATTTCGAGGTAGAAGATGATCGGGCTGCGCTGGTGCTGCATCCTTACAATGTGCCCGATGAACTACACCGGTTTATTATCGATCGTGATGTTGCCGGAACCTTCCAGTTTCTCAGCATGATGCAAACCATGCTGGGACAACCCAAAGGCCAGAAACTGATTGCCATCCCTTATCCAGAACCCGAGGAAGCCGAGTTCTACCGCACGACGTTCGACTGCCCGGTAGAATTCGGCAGCGAGGTTGCGCGTTTTGTGTTCGACGCGACACTATTAGATCAACCGCTGCCAAATGCGAACCCGACCGCACTGAGTCTGTACCAACAACAGTGCGACGAGCTACTCAAGCAACGCCGCCAGCCCGAAAATCACAACCTGAAAGACCGGGTTAAGAAGTACCTGAACATGTTTCGACAGGGATACCCTTCCATCGCAGAGTGTGCCGACACGTTCAGTACCAGCGAGCGCAGTTTCCGTCGTCAGTTAAAGGAAGAGGGAGTCACCTTTCAGCAGTTGCTTGATACCGTTCGATCAGAGAAAGCCTGCCGTTTATTAGAAACAACCGAAGAAAGCATCGAGACCATTGCGAGCAAACTGGGCTATACCGAGGCCGCGACCTTTACTCGCGCATTTAAGAAATGGCATTCGATAACACCGGCGCAGTACAGAAAGCGATAATTCAACATGCGGGATTAATCGTCCCCGAAAAGCCCGCGTAGTGCGTCTTTTTCATCTACTGTCACTGCGCTCTCCAGAGGCTCAGGACGCTTCGAAACAACTTGGTTACGCCCTCCATGCTTCGCCTCATACATGCACTCGTCTGCTGCTTCGATCAGCTCCTCAGGTGTCCGGGTATTCGCATCAGCGACGGCAACACCAATGCTGGCAGTCATACGGAGGTCTGTTGCCTCCAGTGCGATAACCGTTTCCCGCAGGGCATTGAGGCAACGCTCAGCAACCTGCCGGGCCAACATCAGCTCAGTAGATGGGAGAATGACGGCGAACTCTTCACCACCGTAACGGCAACAGATATCCAATTTCCGGGTCTGATCCTGCAACAGTTGGGCGACCGTTTGCAGTACAAGATTCCCGCTCTCGTGGCCCCACATATCATTAACCTGTTTAAAGTGATCCAGATCCACCATGATCAGCGCCGTCGCCATTCCTGTTCGCCGGGTGCGCTCAAGCTCATGCTCGAGGCTACTGCGAAAGTGCCTCACGTTGTAGAGCCCAGTCAGAGGGTCTGTAACCACTTGCTTGCGCAAACTCACCACTTCGTCATACAACAAACAGGTGTCAGCGTCTCCCTGACAAGCGGTAATGGATTTAGCGACGGACTCTGAGGACATAAGGGTTCACAACTTCCCTGTGGCAGGTGATAAACATAAGCGGCAGCGGTTACGCACGGCATCTTTAAGAGTAGTCCAATTACAGAGTTTTGCGCGCCAACTGGTATTATCTGTTCAGACACCTACAACTCAGGATCTCAGCCCTGGGCGTAACTCCGGGCCAATAACGCATCCGATTCCCGCTTCGTACAAAGACAATGACTGACCAAAAACAATCACCAGTAACTGCACACGAAAAACAGGACGATCGTAACTTTGACGATCTGGCCGAACGGTTCAGTCGCACAATCTACGCGACTCCTCGTGGCCAGTTGCGCCTCCTGGCGTTGGAACAGGATTTTGCCGACTGCGGTCTCAACCCAAAGGGACAAACAGTTCTTGATGCTGGTGGCGGACAGGGCCAGTTCAGCCTTCAGCTTGCCCGCCAGGGTGCCACAGTAGACCTCTGTGATATTTCCACTGAGATGCTGCGTCTGGCGCAGGATCAGTTTGAAGCGGAAGGCCTGCCTATCACAACACATCACGCACGCCTTCAGGATATCAACACCGTCCTGCCCGGGGAGTTTGATATCGTATTAAATCACGCCGTACTCGAGTGGCTGGAAGACCCTTTCGATGCCTTGCCTGTGCTGGCCAATAAAGTGAAACCCGGGGGCTGGATATCTTTGATGTTCTACAACCTCCACGGACATCAGTGGCGCCAGATAATGAATGGCCGAACTCACGCTCCGTTGTCCGCAAATCCAAGACTGCGAAAAGAGGGCAATTCGCCCCAACACCCCATCGACCCCGATGCAGTCGAGCAGGCCATGATCAAGCTGGGCTTTTCTCTCAAACGCTGGCGCGGCATTCGGTGTGTTCATGACCACATGCACCAGAAAATACGGGAACGCATAGGACAAGAAGCGGTCAATAAATCCGATCTCGAAACCGGACTACAGGAACCCTACCGACGACTCGGCCGCTACGTTCATTTTTTACTACGGAAAAACGGATGAGAAAACTTCTGGTCAGCGCTTGCCTGCTGGGTGAGCCGTTGCGCTACGACGGAGACGACAACAAAAGTAAAGTGTCGCATCTGCAGTCAAAGTTAACGCAATGGATGGAAGAAGGCCGGCTGGTTGCTGTGTGTCCGGAAACAATGGGAGGTCTGCCCACTCCCCGCACGCCAGCAGAAGCAGAACAAGGCGGAGGCAAGGCCGTACTTTCAGGTACGGCAAGAGTATTGACGTACAACGGCGAAGACGTGACTCCGTCATTTATCGAAGGCGCGGAGAAGGCGCTCGCGGTGGCACAGCGTCACGATTGCCAAGGCGCATTGCTCGCTGCTCGCTCCCCCTCATGCAGCTCTGGCGAGATCTATGACGGGACGCATTCCAGAGTCATTACATCCGGCGATGGCGTCACGACCGCGCTTTTAAAGTGCCATGACATTATTTGTTTTACGCCGGATATGGCGGACCAACTTATTGCGTGGATGGATAGCTAGAGTGAATTTCAATTCGGCATCGGGACCGCTGAATCAATTAGATACTTTTGCACAGCCAAGCACAATCGCATTCAGAAAAAAGCGTTTTAAAACGGGACAAAAAGGAATTTAAAAGAGGGCTACCGCGTTGATGGGCTGACGATATTTCGGAGGCAAATTTTTAAGACGTGAAATTTAGAGCGTCGTAGAAGAGCTTCTGAAATGGCGCGCTCGGGAGGATTCGAACCTCCGACCGCCTGGTTCGTAGCCAGGTACTCTATCCAGCTGAGCTACGAGCGCGCATCAGAA
>PDUK01000198.1 GCA_006212115.1 Thalassolituus sp.
AGTGACATCAGAGCAATGGATAACAGCCCACTGAGCAGCAGGCTCTGGTCATAGACTGCCCAGGGAGAACCGGCCCCAGGACCTGCAAAGAGGTTCCAGGCCCATAGGCCCAAAACCAACACAACGAAAGGAAAAATCATCCGCATCATCACATCTCCTGCGATCGGTACCTGGAATATTCCCCCGAAGGCTAGCGCCCAAACCTGACAGCCAGCTGAAGGTCGGTGAAGAGAGATCGAAGCGTTATTGACCATTCAGGCTGTTGTCAGGTTCGAGCTGTAGTATCTTGATTTCAGGGCTGGGTCAGAGGTGAACAATGCGGGTTCTTTTGGTGGAGGATACGGCGGAATTGGGCGAGGCGGTCCGGGATCAGATTGCGGACGACGGCCACGCCGTGGACTGGGTGCAAACTCTGCGCTTTGCTGAGGCGAGTATCAGGACCACAGCCTACGACCTGATTCTGCTGGACCTGATGCTGCCCGACGGCCATGGCTTCGGCTTTTTGCGAACGATCCGGGCTACCGGAATAACAACACCGGTGATCATTCTGACCGCCAGGGATCAGGTGTCTGACCGGATTGAAGGATTGAATGCCGGTGCTGACGACTACCTGGTCAAACCCTTTGATCTTTCGGAGTTGTCGGCCCGCGTGGCCGCGGTGGCTCGCCGATATCGCGGCAATCCAAGCCCGATCATACAAGTGGGCGAGCTGATGATTGATCTTGGCGATCACCGCATCAGTCGCAACGGCCTGCCGGTAGAACTTACGGCACGGGAGTGGGCATTGTTTGAGGGCTTTATCCAGCGACCCGGAATGCTGTTATCGCGATCGCAACTGGAGGATCGTCTATACGCTTTCGGGGCCGAAATCGAAAGTAACACCATCGAAGTTTATGTCAGCCGTCTGCGTAAAAAGCTGGGGCGGGACGCATCGTAACCGTCAGGGGAATGGGCTATCGCCTGGAAACACATGACCACTAGAACCAGCCTGCAAAAAACACTCGGTATCGGCCTGACACTCGGTGTCACCCTACTCTGGCTGTTGGGCGTGACCGCTTCGGGACTGGTGGCACAGCATGAAATGAACGAGGTCTTCGACAGTGCCCTGGAAGAAACCGCCCAGCGCATACTGCCACTGGCGGTCACCGACATCCTGAACCGTGAGAACGGCGCGGGCAATCAAAAGGCCCCAGCCCTGAAAGACCATGACGAATACCTGACCTATCTGGTACGGGACGAAGCTGGAAATATTCTGCTCCAGTCCCACGATGCCGACCCTGGCGTGTTTAGCAGGACCCCCGCGGAAGGGTTTTCAGATACTCTGACCCACCGGCTATATGGCGTATCTGCAGTCAGCTATACCATCTATCTTGAAGTGGCCGAACCCTTGGCGCACCGGCGTGAATCCGCTCTGGAGGCGGGATTAGCCTTACTGTTGCCTTTACTGGTGCTGATTCCGGTCAGCCTGTTGGGTGTCTGGTGGATTGTCCGGCTTTCCCTTCGTAAGGTGGTCGATTTTCAGCAAGACATTGAATCCCGCGGCGCGGGAGATCTGTCCCCTGTTGTAGAAGAGCAGTTACCCCGTGAATTTGAACCAATGCCATCAACCGGCTGCTTGAGCGTTTGCATCGTGCTCTCGAATCAGAACGCAGCTTTACCGCCAACAGTGCCCATGAACTGCGAACTCCCCTGGCAACAGCGCTTGCCAAAGTGCAGCGACTGAAAACCAGAATGCCCGATGATTATCTCAAGAATGATGTTGCAGAAATTGAAGAAGCGTTACGCAGTCTCTCGGTGCTGTCCGGAAAACTGCTCGAGTTGGCAAAAGCAGAAGGTGGCGGTGCACTCTCACAAAGTCAGCAGGATCTTGTGCCCATCCTCGCGATGATTGCCCGGGATTTTGAGGCCCAGGCACCCGGGCGAGTTGTTTTATCCCTGCCGGAGCGCGAAGTGAACTCCTTTCTTGATCCCGATGCCTTCGCCATCCTGGTGCGTAACCTGATCGAGAATGCCCTTAAGCATGGTTCCCGTAGCGAGCCGGTGAAGATCAACCTGAACGATAATGGGGTTTTAAGGGTCTGCAATGGCGGTGCAAGAGTGCCACCGGAACAGCTCGCTCTTTTAAGAAACCGGTTTGCACGCGCCAAAACGGACGCTGCAGGTTCTGGCCTGGGCCTCGCGATTGCCGATGCGATTGCTAAAGGTGCCGGCATGACCCTGCATCTCAGATCGCCGGCAACAGGACGGCAGGATGGTTTTGAAGCGGAGCTGAATCTGGCATGTATCTGACACTCACCGACATTGTGCTGCTGACGAGCATCATTCAATCGCTGGCTCTTGCCGTTTTTCTCCTACTTCCATCCAACAGTGGGCTCATATCTAACCGACTCCTGGTTGCCACTCTGGTGTTCTTCGCCGCCGGGCTGGGAGAGATCTTCCTCTATGGCAGCGGGCTTGCGCTCCAGTACCCAAACTTCGCCTACCTCGGAACACTCATCGGACTTCTACAAGCCGGCTCGCTCTATCTATATGCGCAATCGCTGATGTATCAGAATTTCCAGTTACGCGGGAAGCATCTCGTGCACACGTTGCTCTTCTGGGTGGTCGGCGCAATTTTTCTGATTGAAGCAATTTTTCTGATTGAACCTAAATTCTGCAGAATTTAACAATGAAAGGAGGAAAAGGTAAACTACTTCAATTAGTTACGACCAAATAACAATTAAAGTAGAGTCACCTTTTCCATGAGTAAGAATACTAAGAAATCTGCCCGAAAACCAGCCCCAAAAATCCGCTATCAGTCCTCAGGCAAAGGGCTCACCAGCCAAGCTGGGGTCATCCCTGCGGTTCATTTTCTAAATCAACTCGGATTCAATGACGTTTGCGATAAGCATATCCACTTTCAGCGTGGTGACAATGCCACCTATAGTCTCACCGACTCCGTTTTCATGACATTGTTGGGCATGATTGCGGGAGCCAATTCCCTTTTAAAAGTGGTTGCTGTCTGGTCCGATCAAGTGTTGCGCGATGTTAGCGGTTGGTTGTCTGTGCCGGATGACAGCACGCTGGGGCGAATTTTCCGGCAAGGTAAACAGAAGCATGTGGCGCAACTGGAAGAAGTGAATCACCGACTACGTCATCGAGTATGGGAGCGTTGCCTAAAAAGTGGGGCGATGCAACCCGGTGATTTTTACCGTTCATGGGTTGATGTCGACTCTACCGTGAAAACGGTCTTTGGTCGACAGGAAGGAGCGGCAAAAGGCTACAATGCTGCGAAGAAAGGAGCCCTTTCCTATCATCCGCTGGTCGCCTTTAGTAGTCACACGAAGGAGATTCTACAAGCCTGGTTGCGAACCGGAAGCGCTTACACCAGTAATGGTATCGTCGAGTTTATGAAACAATTAGCCGTGCAGATGCCTCCGCGAATGCGCATGCTGTTCCGAGGAGATTCCGGTTTCTTCTCTGGCGAGTTGATGGACTGGCTGGAGCAAGGTGGCCACGGCTATCTCATCAAGGTGAAGCTGAAAGGACTGAGCGCTTTGCTTGATAAACAAACTTGGCAGGCGGTTTCAAATTGCCCGGGGTGGGAGCAGTGTGAGTTCACTCATGCCTGTGGTAAGTGGTCACGGTCCCGACGATTCATTGCGGTTAGGCGTCTTGCAAAAGTGAAAAAAGAAGGACCACAACAGTCTCTGATTATCGAGCCGGTTTATGACTATTTCTGTTATGTCACCACCGAGCGATTAACGCCTTGGCAAGCACACAAAACCTACGGTCAGCGCGCGACCTGTGAAACCTGGCTGGATGAAGCGAAGAATCAGATGGGCCTGGCACACTTGAAAAGCCACGACTTTGTCGCTAGTTCACTCATGTTTCAAAGCGCTGTGCTTGCCTACAACACCATTCGGTGGATGGCACTTATCAGCAACCATCGCACACTAAGGCGTTGGGAAATCCAGACGATACGCGCATTTCTGGTTCGGACTGCAGGACAGCTGCTTACTGGAAGTAATCAACTGAAGGTAAAAATACCCGATAAGCATCTCTATCCCAGTGAATGGGATGCTTGGCTGAAGTTATCATTTATTAGCGAAGCCTAACCATAAAATTTCCGCCAAAACGATAAAAATAAGTGGCTTTCAAACAGGGCCAAGCGCTCCTATTGCCTACTGAATACCAAAACCGGAAAATAGGTCGCCATTTAACCAAACAACGCAATGATTACTGCCAAGCTAATCTCAATCCTTGTCCGAATATCAGAGTGAATGACTTTCAATCGGTCATCTAAGGTGTTTGAGCTACGAAAAAACACAGATTGCAGAATTTAGGTTGAATATTATTTACAGCCAAGCGAGACCAAAGTTCAGATTCTGCTTGAACGGGACCACCCGGGCGTACTTACCTCTCCCCTTCTTGCAGTCGCTTCTTGCAGTCGCTATTCACGCGGTCTTTCTGGGCTACCTGTACGCGACGATTCGTGCGATTAACCGTTTCGGCCTTGGTATTCGACAGATTTTCTCGAGTATTGAAAACAAACAACTTGCGTGGTTACGGACGCTTCTGATCGGCTATGCAGTGGCTTGGACCGTGAGCATGATGTACTGCCTTACAGCGCATGTGTTTAGAAGCGTGCCTGGAACCGAGTGGGTGGCCGGCGCTGGCGCTGTAACGGGCTTCATTTTCATCAATTTTCTGATGATAAACTCTCTTCGCCAACCCGTTGTTTTCTCTGGATTGGCAGCAGACCAGGCCGCCTTGCTGGAAGAAGAGCCCACGCCGCAGTTTGATCAAACTTTAAAGGTCAGGCTCCAACAGTTAATGCACCAGGAAAAGCCCCACTTGCACCCCAACCTGACCCTGGAACAACTTTCACGGAAATTGGGCGCCCCTTCAAGAGAGGTTTCACGGGCCATTAACCAAGGCTTTGGCTGCAATTTCTTTGAGTTCGTCAGTCGCTATCGCATCGACGAGGCGAAATCGCGCCTGGCCGATGCAGCCAATCAGGCAAATATTCTGCAAACTATGTATGACTCTGGCTTCAACTCGAAGTCCGTATTCAACACTGCTTTCAAGAAAGAGACAGGATTTACCCCCAGTGAATATCGCCGACGAGCCCTGCAGGGCGATATCCGACCCTAGCCACGATCCTGAACCTGGCTACCCGGCGTTCGAGTACGCTCTCACCCGATACTGAAACCTCTA
>PDUK01000012.1 GCA_006212115.1 Thalassolituus sp.
TCTGCGCCACAGACATCACGGATCAGAGCAACTTCTCGAGCTGAACAGACAACTCCATCCAAGCCAGACGATTGTGTAAGTTTCGCTAAACGCTCGACTTGCTTTATCGGCTCAACATCCAAGCCGATACCGGCGAGATCACGCTGCTCCATTGAGGTCAGCACGGTCACGCCAATTAGCAGAGGCTGATGAGATTTCTTCTCAAGTTCATTACGAGCGGCCTCCATCATGCGCTGCCCACCCGAGGCATGGACATTCACCATCCACACACCAAGATCAGCTGCAACGCCAACGGCCTTCGCACAGGTATTGGGAATATCATGGAACTTGAGATCGAGAAATACTTCGTAGTTTCGCTTATGAAGTTCCTCAAGAATGGCAGGGCCAGTCGCAGTGTATAGTTCCTTACCGACTTTCAGACGGCACAGTGATGGATCAAGCTGGTCTGCCATGGCAATCGCTTGTTGCATATTGGGAAAATCGAGAGCAACAACGATAGGGGAATTAGTGGTCATAGTTCTGGCTTTTGGTGTACTGGCTGTGGAACGAAAGCCTTGATAGTTGCCCAATCTTTACAGCTTGGACAGCGCCAGTGGGGTTCCTTTGCCTTAAATCCGCAACTGGAGCAAACGAACTTAGGTTCGGATGCCACGATGCCGCGCAGGATATCATAGAGCTGTAACAACTGCGACTTATCCAGCTGCTGCCGATGACTCAGGACCACTTCGGCTAAAGCCAAAAAACCTTGGTTGGAGGGGCGCCTTTTCAGCTCTAGCAGTAGCTCGCTGACCGCACTTTCAGGTAATGCCTCACTCCCCTCAACGTTCATCGATGCCACCAATGCAGGAACATAGCCAGTCTTAATCCAATGCTCCGTTAAATGCTGCTTCAGCCCTGAGTAATCACTACTGTATTTGAACGCAGCGCTGAGTTTTTCTACCACGCTAAGAACACTACTTTCATCTACTTCTGCCGCCTTCAGGTAACAGCGAATAGCTTCCCGATACTCATTCTGGCTGTAAGCGAGATCTCCCAGAACGATATGCGCTCGTGCACAGCCGCTATCGATCTTAAGTGCTTGCTTGCACAACTTCTGTACCGTCAAAAAGTCGGATTGACGTACCGCGTGCTCTGCTTGCTCGCAGGCAGCGTGCGCCACCCTGCGACTTAGTCGGCTGCCTTGTGGGAGCATTCTCTCACGATACAAATCGATAATATTCTGCCACTCCCCCTCCTCTTCGAGGAGCTCGATCAACAAAAGTGCTGCCTTATCACGGTTGTGCCCTTTTGCCTCTAGCAAATCCCTTAATATGCGCTCCGCGCGATCCAGAAGCCCCGCAGAAGAATAGTCACATGCCAATTCAAACTGAATTGCATATAAGGCACTACGCTCAAGGTCTGCTCGAGCAAATAGTTTCTGATGAAGGTGCATTGCCCGATCTAGCTCGCCTTTGTCGCGGAGGCTTTTACCTAGCTTGAGCAGCAGGTCAATAGAATCGTCATCTAACTGGTCTATCTTAAGCAGGTTCTCGAGTGCAGAATCATTACTTTCGGCAAGGAGGAAATCCACAGAAGGAATCCAGTCTGGATAATCCTGCTTCTTGGATTGCTGTGCGTAGCGGTATCCGAGCGTCCAACCGAGAGCAACAGCGGCAAGCAGAAGGACATAGAGTATGGCGGTGTCGAACAGTTCAGCTGACAACATGTGAGGATGTTACTTCTTGCAGAGGCGGGATGACATCAGGCAGTCATACTATCATTTACCTGATCACGTAATTCCTTGCCGGGTTTAAAGTGCGGAACAAACTTACCCTGCAATTCAACCGTCTCTCCGGTTTTAGGGTTACGGCCAGTTCGCGGCGCACGATAGTGCAACGAGAAACTACCAAACCCTCTGATTTCTATTCGATCACCCGTCGATAGTGTCTGCGACATGTGGTCCAGCAAGGTTTTGACTGCAAGCTCAACGTCTTTCGCAGATAACTGCGGCTGACGACTGACAATCTTCTCGATCAACTCGGATTTCGTCACTGCATTCCCTCCTTGAGAACGAAGCTTTTAGATAATTCCAGTTAAATCATGCAGTTAGCAGTTGAAATTTGCAAGAGACCAAGACTAAGAATTAGCCAATTGTGCGCATTCCATAACAATCAGGCATAAAAAAACCCGCCGAAGCGGGTTTCTTTGCTCACACTAAGGATTATTCCTTACCGCGGAGCTGCTCTTTCAGCAGGTCACCAATAGTGGTAGGACCTGTCATTTCAGCTTCTGCTTTCGCACGCTGCTCTTTCAGAGCTTCTTTATCAGCAACCTGATCTTTTGCTTTCACAGACAGGCTGATGGTGCGGTTCTTACGATCAACAGAAGTAATCGCCGCTTCGATGCTGTCGCCTTCATTCAGAACGTTACGAGCATCTTCTACTTTGTCCTGGCTGATCTCTGAAGCACGCAGAGTCGCTTCAACACCTTCAGCGATTTCTACAGTGGCTGCTTTCGCGTCAACAGCAATCACTTTACCAGTGACAACAGTGCCTTTGTCGTTTTCAGCAACAAACTCAGAGAATGGATCGCTTTCGAGCTGCTTCACGCCCAGTGAGATACGCTCACGCTCTGGGTCGATAGACAGGATAACGGTTTCCAGCTCGTCACCTTTCTTGTAGTTACGAACCGCGTCTTCGCCGTTATCGTTCCAAGAGATGTCAGACAAGTGAACCAGACCGTCAATACCGCCGTCCAGACCGATGAAGATACCGAAGTCAGTGATTGACTTGATCTTACCAGCGATCTTGTCGCCTTTATTGAACTGAGTACCGAATGCTTCCCATGGGTTCATGGTGCACTGTTTGATACCCAGAGAGATACGACGACGTTCTTCGTCGATATCCAGAATCATCACTTCCACTTCGTCGCCAACTTGTACGACTTTGCTTGGGTGGATGTTCTTGTTAGTCCAATCCATTTCAGAAACGTGAACCAGACCTTCAACACCTTCTTCCAGCTCAGCGAAGCAGCCGTAGTCAGTCAGGTTAGTAATAGTAACACGTGCTTTCACGCGAGCATTCTCTGGGTAGCGCTCGTTGATGCTTACCCATGGATCGTCACCCAGCTGCTTCAGACCCAGTGATACGCGGTTACGCTCACGGTCGAATTTCAGAACTTTAACATCGATCTCGTCACCAACAGCAACGATTTCGCTTGGGTGCTTGATGCGCTTCCACGCCATGTCAGTAATGTGCAGCAGGCCGTCAACACCGCCCAGATCTACGAATGCACCGTAGTCGGTCAGGTTCTTAACGATACCCTTAACAGACTGACCTTCCTGCAGGTTAGCCAGCAGCTCTTCACGTTCCTGGCTGTTCGCAGCTTCCAGAACGGCACGACGAGAAACAACCACGTTGTTACGCTTAGCATCGAGCTTGATTACTTTGAATTCGAGTTCCTTGCCTTCCAGATGCGCGGTGTCGCGTACTGGACGAACGTCAACCAGCGAGCCTGGCAGGAACGCACGGATGTTCTTCAGTTCAACAGTGAAGCCACCCTTAACTTTACCGTTAATAACACCGGTAACCATTTCATCAGCTTCGAAGGCTTTTTCCAGCTCTTTCCAGCTTTCAGCGCGTTTCGCTTTTTCACGAGACAGTTTGGTTTCACCGAAGCCATCTTCTACAGCTTCCAGTGAGACGAAAGTTTCGTCGCCAACAGCAACCTCTAATTCGCCTTTTTCGTTCAGGAACTGGCTGCGTGGAATAACCGCTTCTGACTTCAGGCCAGAGTTAACCGTTACCCAGTCGCTGTCGATATCAACAACGGTACCGGCAACGATGGAACCCGGTTGCATGTCCAGTTCTTTTAGGGATTCTTCAAATAGATCAGCAAAGCTTTCGCTCATGTATACACCTGTCTCATAAAACGCGCTGCTATACGCAGATCGCGCTGACCAGACTGCCAGTCATCTGGGGTTAGTTAGTAATAAAACTCTCCGCACCGACTTCTGTTGAGAAGCTGGCAGATGCAAAGGTTTTAATCTCAGATCAGTCCTGCTTGGCGGACAAGCAACAGGATCTTCTCGCGAACCTCTTCAATGGAAAGAGAGGTACTATCGATCACGGTTGCATCAGTCGCTGGGCGTAATGGCGCAACAGCTCGGTTGCTGTCTCGTTCATCACGAACCCGGATGTCTTCGATAAGGGCGGGCAAACTAGCATTTATGCCCTTTTCAGTCAACTGCTTATAGCGGCGCTGACCGCGCTCCTCGGCGGAGGCGGTCAGGAACACTTTAATCTGTGCATCAGTAAACACGACCGTCCCCATATCACGGCCATCAGCAATCAAGCCCGGCGCCTGGCGGAAGTCGCGCTGACGCTGTAACAACGCCTCACGCACTTTCGGCAACGCAGCAACCTGTGATGCCAGGCTGCCCACTTCCTCCGTACGAATGGTCGTCGTCACATCGTCACCTTCTAAAATGACCTGAACACCACTACTCGTCGGGATAAAACGCACATCCAGATTAGCTGCAACCGCGGCAACCGCGACTTCATCATCTAGCGCAATGCCTTTGCGATCAGAGGCCAAGCCCGTGATGCGATACAAGGCACCACTGTCCAACAGGTGCCAGTTCAATGCCTCGGCAAGAATCGCGCAGACGGTACCTTTGCCCGCGCCCGATGGGCCATCAACCGTAATTACTACTGGTAACGCCTGTGAATTACTCACTGTCACCACCTTCAACCACCAACTCCAGCCCGGCCGTGGTCGACAGCTCAACAAAACTCGGGAAAGACGTCGCCACATTGGCACAGTCACGCACCACAATTGGCGCGGAACCACGCAGAGATGCCATAGCAAAACTCATTGCAATGCGGTGGTCATGTTGGCTGTCGATTTCACCGCCACCAAAACTGCCTTCCGCACCAAAGCCCTGAATCACGGCACCGTCATCCGTGCCCACGGCGTTCACTCCGAGAGTCACCAAACCATCCACCATGGCCTGAATGCGGTCACTTTCTTTCACGCGCAGCTCTTCGGCACCGGTCAGCACGGTTTCGCCGTCGGCACAGGCAGCAGCAATAAAGATCGCCGGGAACTCATCAATCGCCAGCGGCACCTGATCTTCAGGAATATGTATGCCTTTCAACTGAGCCGCACGTACACGAATATCCGCGACCGGCTCACCGCCCACTTCACGTTCATTCAGTACCTCAATGTTGCCGCCCATCGCCCGCAGGATGTTAATAACACCAATGCGGGTCGGGTTAATGCCTACGTGCTCAAGAGTAATGTCTGAACCCGGCATGATGCTGGCACCAACCATAAAGAAGGCCGCAGAAGAGATATCAGAGGGCACGTCAATTTCAGTGGCGGTCAGTTCGCCGCCAGAGCGCAGAGTGACTTTATTTCCTTCTACAGTGACGTCGTAACCGAAACCCCGCAGCATACGCTCAGTGTGATCCCGCGTCGGCGCAGGTTCTGTTACTGAGGTTTCGCCATCGGCATACAAGCCGGCAAGCAACACACAGCTTTTTACCTGAGCACTGGCCATCGGCAGGTCGTAATGAATGCCTTTCAACGCGCTGCCGCCTTTCACTTTCAACGGTGGACGACCGGCCTCAGCGGTGTCGACGATGGCGCCCATGAGCGCCAAGGGATCCGCCACACGCCCCATGGGTCGTTTAGACAACGACTCATCGCCGGTCATTTCCACGTCAAACGCCTGACCCGCCATTAAACCCGCCAGCAAGCGCATTGAGGTACCGGAGTTACCCAGATACAGCGCATTCGGTGGCGCCTGTAGGCCGTGTAGCCCAACACCATGGATAGTCACACGACCGCGATGCGGCCCTTCAATCACCACCCCCATGTCACGGAACGCCTGCAAAGTAGCCAGGCTATCTTCACCCTCAAGGAAGCCAGTCACTTCGGTCGTACCGTTTGCCAGTGAGCCCAGCATAATGGAACGATGAGAAATGGATTTATCACCCGGAACACGGAAGCTGCCGGACAGCGCCTTACCGGGATTCGCAATGTAAGAAATAGAAGCGGTTTTCATAGGTTCAACATAGGCCCGACGGGCAAGTATCTTAGAAAAATGGTCTCTGGCCGATTTCGCCCGGGTCAACACCCCCATCACGGTGGTGCTGTCGCCCTGCTCAATGGCCGCACGTAAAAACGCCAGATCATGACTGAACAGATCCAGCGTTTTCAGAATTTGGTCTTTGTTGGCGCCAAAGATATCGCGCCACATAACAGGGCTACTGGCGGCAATGCGCGTGAAGTCACGGAAGCCACCGGCAGCGTAGTTAAAAATTTCTTTGTTTTCGTGGCTGTTCGCCAAAGTATCAACCAAGGAGTACGCCAACAGATGAGGCAAGTGGCTGGTCGCGGCCAGCACTTCATCGTGATGATCCACCGACATGTGTTCAATGTCCGCACCCACCGCTGACCAGGCATCGCGCACTAAGGCCAACGCATTCCGCGACGTGTGTGCTTCTGGAGTGATGATCACCTTATGACGCACGTACAGGTTTTCATCGGCGGCCATCACCCCACTGCGCTCAGAACCGGCAATAGGATGGCCCAGCACAAAACGATCAAATTCAGGGCCAAACGCCGCAGCAGCATCGCGGGCCACTGAGCCTTTCACAGAACCAACGTCCGTGATCACGGTATGTGCGGCAATATGTTCCCGAATACTCTCGAGTACCGGGCGCATGGCCATAATAGGCACAGATACAATCACCAGATCGACATCAGCCACGACCTCAGCGATATTCTCGCTGTAGTGATCAATCAATCCTTCAGACAGCGCCAGCTGCATTGAATCCAGATTGCGATCGTAACCGCGCACGTCATTCACACAACCACGCACACGCAACCCTTTGATCCAGGAGCAACCAATCAACCCCAGACCAATGACAGCAACGCGAGGAATCACCACACGCTTGCTCAAGACAGTACCGTCTTCAGTGCGGCAATAAAGGCCTTGTTTTCTGCCTCAGTACCAATGGACACGCGCAGATACTCTGGCATCTCATAGTTTGCCACCGGACGAACAATCACGCCCTCGCGCAGCAAGCCGTTGTACACGTCCATCGCATTGACGCCATCCGGCACTTTAAAGCTGATAAAATTACCCACCGACGGAATAAACGCCAACTCCAGTGCGTCAAACTCAGCGGTCAGGTACGCCATACCAGTATCGTTAAGCGCGATGCTTTCTTTGACGTACTCCTCATCAAGGAGAGTCGCATTGGCGGCAGCCAGTGCAAAAGAATCCACGTTAAACGGAGGTCGAACACGATTCATCAGATCCGCCAGCTCTGGGCTGGACACACCATAGCCCACACGCAATGACGCCAGCCCGTACGCTTTCGAGAAAGTCCGGGTCACGACCAAGTTCGGATAATCCTTTAACAGACTGATGCCGTCCGGGTAATCGGCTTCATGCACGTATTCGAAATACGCTTCATCAAGCAGCACAATCACATGCGCAGGTACGGCATTCAGAAAACTTACCAGCTCATCGCGGGTGTTCCAGGTGCCGGTTGGGTTATTTGGATTGGTCACAAACACAATGCGAGTACGATCAGTAATGGCGGCAGCCATCGCCTCAAGATCGTGGCCATACTCTTTAGCTGGGGTCACAATGCTTTCTGCGCCCACCATTTTGGCGACCAGCCCATAGATTGCGAATGCGTGTTGAGAAAAGACCACGTTATCGCCGTCGTTCACAAACACCCGCACGATAAAATCGAGAATGTCACTTGAGCCATTGCCCAAAGTAATCTGCTCAGGAGTAATCGACAGCTTTTCGCTTAGGGTCTTTTTCAGTACGAAACCGGCGCCATCTGGGTAGCGAGTCAGGTCGGCCAATTCGGCCTTAATCGCCTCCAGCGCTTTTGGGCTTGGGCCCAATGGATTTTCGTTACTGGCGAGTTTTACGATGTCGGCTTCATTGAGACCAAGCTCTCGCGCCAACTCATCAATCGGCTTGCCCGGCTGGTAAG
The DNA here is from genome assembly GCA_006212115.1 of Thalassolituus sp. Lineage (GTDB taxonomy): Bacteria > Pseudomonadota > Gammaproteobacteria > Pseudomonadales > Oceanobacteraceae > Thalassolituus. Next base: position 8,007 of record PDUK01000012.1, read on the forward strand.
GTCGCAGTGAGCGAACGCCTTCAACCGCCAACTCAGAAAAATTTACAGCCACTGTTTATAACCTCTATCAGAAAACGCAATCAGAGCACGGCACGAGGGTAAGAACCCAGCACTTTGTAATCGACGGCAATATCCTGCAGTTTTTTCAGTACCGCAGAGGCTGCGTCGTCTTCGCAGTGGCCTTCAAAATCAATAAAGAAAATATAATTCCAGGTGCCCGATGGGTCTGGACGGGTTTCAATCCGGGTCAGGTTAACGCCTGCCTCGTGGAACGGCGCCAACACCTGATACAGAGAGCCCGGCTGATGGCGGTTAGAGACCATGATCGAGGTTTTGTCTTCGCCACTTGGGCCCGTCTCCTGACGGCCAATGATCAAAAAGCGCGTCGTGTTATCCGGGCGATCTTCAATGTTGGCATTACGCACCGTCAGGTTGTAAAGCTCAGCGGCCGCTTCACCGGCAATGGCCGCTGCGCCCTCTTCTGCCGCAGCACGACGTGCCGCTTCCGCATTGGAATTTACAGCAATACGCTCCACATTGGCTGGGAAGTTCTGATCCAACCAACGACGACACTGACCCAACGACTGAGCATGCGAATAAATACGGTCAATTTCCTGATCATCGCTTTTGATCAGCAGATGGTGATGAATACGTAACGTCACCTCACCGCAGATATGCAGATTAGAGTCGTAGAAGCTATCAAGGGTATGCGTGACCACGCCTTCCGTCGAATTCTCAACCGGAACCACACCGTAATGAGCCGCGCCACTGGCGACTTCACGGAACACATCCGCAATGGACACCTGACCCTGGCAATTTACCGCGTGGCCAAAATGTTTAACCGCTGCCTGCTGAGTGAAGGTACCTTCCGGGCCTAAGTAAGCCACCTGAAGTGGCTCTTCAAGCGCCAGACACTGCGACATGATTTCACGGAACAGTCGTGCCATCGACTCACCCGGCAGCGGGCCTTCGTTGCGTTCCATCACCCGACGCAGCACCTGTGCCTCACGCTCAGGACGGTAGAACACCACTTTTTCACCCGGCGCCGCGTACTTTTGTTTTACGTCGGCAACGTTCTGGGCGCACTGGGCACGCTGATTAATCAGTTCCTGAATCTGCTTATCCAGCGAATCAATTTGCTGACGCAGCTGATCCAGTTCCTGTGCTTCACTCATGATAAACCCTGTTAACCGTGACGTTTCGCGAAGTCCGCCATGAATGCAATCAGGGCATCCACACCGTCTTCCGGTACTGCATTATAAATACTGGCGCGCATACCACCGACACTGCGATGGCCCGCTAGGTTCATTAGCCCTGCCTGCTCACTTTCTGCCAGGAAGGTTTTATCCAGAGCAGCATCTGCCAGTGTAAAAGGTACGTTCATGCGAGAGCGGTTATTTTTCGCTACCGGGTTCGCATAAAAATCGTTGGTATCGATAAAGCCGTACAGTTTTTCGGCTTTGCGACGGTTCAGCTCCGCCATCGGCTCAACACCGCCCTGCTCTTTCAGCCACTCAAACACCAGCCCCGCCAGATACCAGCTGTACGTCGGCGGCGTGTTGTACATCGAGCCGTTGTCCGCAGCGACCTTGTAGTCGAACATGGTTGGCGTACCTGCGATGGTATTGCCCAACAGATCTTCACGAACAATCACCACGCACAAACCGGCCGGACCAATATTTTTCTGTGCGCCGGCGTAAATCAGGCCGAATTTAGAGACATCGATGGCCTCGGATAAAATCGAAGAGGAATAGTCCGCTACCAACGGAACATCACCTGTATCCGGCACATAATCGAACTCCACACCGCCGATGGTCTCGTTTGGTGTGTAATGCACGTACGCTGCATCCGGGCTCAGGTTCAGCTCTGCCTGTGATGGCGCAGAGGTAAAGTTATTACCCTCCGAAGAAGCCGCAACATTCACCTCGCAGAAGCGCTTTGCCTCTTTGATGGCTTTGGTCGACCACTGCCCGGTATTGATGTAATCAGCTTTCGAACCACCACGTAGCAGGTTCATCGGAATCATTGTGAACTGACTGCTGGCACCGCCCTGCATAAACAAGACTTTGTAGTTTTCAGGGATGCCCATCAGGTCGCGAAGGTCCTGCTCGGCCTTCTCTGCCACACCCACAAATTCTTTGCTGCGATGGCTCATTTCCATGATCGACATGCCCGTGCCGTGCCAATCAGCAAGCTCACCACCCGCGCGTTCCAGCACGGCCGTTGGCAGAGCGGCTGGCCCTGCACAGAAATTAAAAATTCGACTCATAGTAATGAATTGACCTTTTTGTAACGCTCTGAACGTCTGAGATGACGGCTTGAAGCGGCGGCAAGTAAAGCAGCAAGAATACCCATCATCACACCGCTAACACCACCTAAGGCTATAATCAACAACTTCCTCGGTTTAACTGGTTCAAGTGGTAACAAAGCCGGCTGGTCGACTTCAACCAATTGAGCCGAATCCCAATTCACTTCAACCGCTCTGAGTGAATCAAGATAGCCGGTTATTAAAGTTAAGCCATCAATGAAGATATCCTCAGACTCCCTACTCGCACGTGCCTTCAATTGTTCTGCCTCTCTCCTCAAGGCCATTTCCCCCATCATGTAAAGGGGTGGCTCACTGCTGACAACGACATCGTTGGTATTGTAGAAAGGCTTACTCTGTTTAATGCTTGAAGCCACACTGGCAGCTTCCTCAAGCACTGCAATACGTCGAGCTTTTTCAGTCTTATATTGAGTGCGAAAATTTGCAGCACGGGTTTCATTCAGATCAATTTGAGCCTGCAACTTACGCTCGAACTCATCCTTAACCCGGGCTTGATGGGTCGCAAGAGCGTACACGAGATACGCATTCAAAATATCACGAGCCAGCTCAGGATCTTCAGACAATTTGAATGTTACCTTTATGTAGGTATCAAGACTTCCTTTTCCCTTTGCATCTTCAAACGAAAAACGCGCTAGGAAACCGGAAAGATTCTGCTCTTCCGTCAGGTTTGGCGAGGAAACCAAGGATTTGAGTCTATCGTCGCTCTCGTTAAGAAGTTTGAGATAAAAACTACGACGTACAGAAGCTGATCGCAGCACCGAGCGAGCACCAAGAAAGGCACTCTCGGTATCAAGCTCGAACACAGCAGTATCTGTCATGATCACAGGCGAGTCGCCATCTTCACCAGCACTGGACGATAGTGCAAGTGTGCTCATCAGTACCGGCTGATTAAAGGGCAAAAGCTCCGAAGGGGAAACGTCTGTAATAATTGCATCCGTCTTGAACTCAGGTGTTGCCGTAAATGCATACACGAAAGCAAGTAGCACAACTGCGACCATGGTACCCAGCATCCAATACCATTTGTCCTTGATATCATCAACGAGATCAAAAATATCTATATCATCGTCGTGAGACACACTAACTGGCTGCTCAGCCATTACTCCTCATCCCCTTTGTTCACGTTCATCACACCTTCAGCATCGGAAGCCTGTGCCGCCTCGCCATTTTCTCCAGCAATTTCATCGCCAACGTCATCCTCGTCGGCATCACAAATACGCTCTACGCCGACCAACTTCTCTTTGTCAGCGACTTTGATCAGAGTGACGCCCTGAGTGTTACGCCCCAGAACCGAAACCTCATCGACACGGGTACGTACTAACGTACCGCGGTCACTGACGAGCATAACCTCGTCACCATCAAAGACCTGTACTGCGCCTACAAGTGCGCCATTTCGGTCACTGGTGACCATAGCAATCACACCCTGAGTGCCCCGCCCTTTGGTTGGGAATTCATCGACTTTGGTACGCTTACCAAATCCACGCTGAGACGCGGTCAGAATCGTGCCGTCTTCTTCTGGCACGATCAGCGAGATAACACGTTGATCCTCAGCCAGTTTGATGCCGCGCACGCCGCGTGCGGTTCGGCCCATAGCCCGAACGTCGGATTCTTTGAACCGCACTGCTTTACCCGCGTCGCTCAGCATCAGGATATCTTTTTCACCATCCGTGATAGCAACACCAACCAGGTGATCGCCGTCATCCAGTTCACAGGCAATCAAACCCGAGGAACGCGGACGACTGAACTGATCCAGTGTCGTTTTCTTCACGGTACCGCGTGCGGTGGCCATGAACACATAGAGATCGTCACGATACTCTTCAACCGGCAGAATCGCTGTAATACGCTCGCCCTCAGAGGAGAGATTCAGTACGTTCACGATCGGTCGACCACGGGCATTGCGACTGGCTTGAGGAATGTCATACACCGTCAGCCAATACACTTTACCGGCATCCGTGAAACACAACACGGTATCGTGGCTGTTAACGACCAGTAAGTGTTCAATGAAATCTTCGTCTTTCATCGCTGTGGCCGACTTACCCTTACCGCCTCGTTTTTGGGCCTGATAAGCATCCATAGGTTGCGTCTTGGCGTAACCCGTATGCGACAACGTCAGTACCAGTGTTTCTTCTGGAATCAGGTCAGCCATAGTGAGATCGCGTTTCTGAGCAATAATCTCAGTACGACGCTCATCGCCGTATTCCTCGCGAATGTTTTCGAGTTCTTCTCGGATCACCTGCATCAGACGGTCCGCACTGCCCAGAATCTCGAGATATTCCGCGATTTCTTCGAGCTTCTGCTGATACTCTGCGATCAGCTTCTCATGCTCGAGACCTGTCAGCTTCTGCAGGCGCAGATCCAGAATCGCTTGAGCCTGCGCAGGAGAAAGATGATATTTCCCGTCGCGGAAGCCATATTCTTCAGGCAGGTCATCCGGACGACACGCATCCTCACCTGCACGCTCCAGCATATCCAGAACGTCGCCCGGCTCCCACGCAGCTGCAATCAGGCTCTCTTTCGCTTCGGCGGCAGTCGGCGACTTCTTGATCAGCTCAATCACTGGATCAATGTTCGCCAATGCCAATGCCAAACCTTCGAGAATATGACCACGTTCACGCGCTTTGCGCAGATCGTAGATGGTGCGACGGGTGACCACTTCACGGCGGTGCTTAACGAAGGCATCCAGCAGTTGCTTCAGGTTCAACGTCTTAGGTTGGCCGTCCACCAAGGCCACCGTATTAATACCAAACACACCTTGTAGCTGAGTTTGGGCAAACAGGTTATTGAGAACCACCTCTGGCATTTCGCCACGACGCAGTTCAACAACGATACGCATACCGTCCTTATCGGACTCGTCACGCAGCTCGGTGATACCTTCAATCTTTTTGTCTTTGACCAGCTCAGCGATTTTTTCGATCAGTCGAGCCTTGTTCACCATGTACGGTATTTCGGTGAAGATGATGGATACTTTTCCGTTTTTCTCATCTTCTTCGAAGTGGTGGCGAGCGCGCAGGTATATACGACCGCGGCCAGTGCGGTAGGCTTCGACGATACCATCGCGACCGTTAATAAAGGCACCAGTCGGGAAATCAGGGCCAGGAATGTATTCCATCAGGTCGTCGACGGTCAGATTCGGATCGTCGATTAGAGCCAAACAGCCATTGAGTACTTCGGTCAGGTTGTGGGGCGGAATATTCGTCGCCATACCTACCGCAATACCAGAAGAACCATTTACCAACAGATTCGGAATACGGGTTGGTAGCACCTCAGGGATCTGTTCCGTACCGTCGTAGTTGGGAACCCAGTCAACGGTTTCTTTATCGATATCAGCCAGCATGTCGTGGCTGATTTTCTCCATGCGGATTTCTGTGTAACGCATCGCCGCAGCGGAGTCGCCGTCCACAGAGCCAAAGTTACCCTGACCATCCACCAAGGTGTAGCGCATGGAAAAGTCCTGAGCCATACGAACAATGGTGTCGTAAACCGCAGAATCACCGTGCGGGTGGTATTTACCGATGACATCACCGACCACACGGGCGGATTTCTTGTAAGGCTTGTTCCAGTCGTTACCAAGCACGTTCATCGCGTGCAAAACGCGACGGTGAACTGGCTTCAGGCCATCCCTGACATCAGGCAGAGCACGACCGACAATCACACTCATGGCGTAATCCAGGTACGATTGCTGTAGCTCGTCTTCAATGTTGATCGGTAGAACTTCTTTGGCTAGATCGCTCATATAAACTCTGGCCCGTACTCTCTCCCGCCAATGGCGGATTTCCTTTGAATGGATACATCGCACGTCACGCGATATACAAGGCTCGGGATCATATCACATTTTGGCGTCATACCTAATGAGAGCGCCTGAATGGCCCTGTGAGGCGTTTTCTCATCTGAACGGACGTTCCCTACTGGTCAATAAATGATCTCTCAAAACGCAATCCTATCGTCGACGTGAATTGCATTCGTTATACTGATCACCCGACCCGCTGAGGAGGCACCATGCACGCAGATCTGCGCATTGATACACGTTGGCTTTTACCCATGACCGACGATGCACCCGTGCTCGAAAACCACTCGGTCTTCGTCACTGACGGGCGAATCGTGCTTGTCCAACCTACTGAGGTAGCTGGCCCTGAAGCAGCAGAGCGCATCGTACTGGACCAGCATGCCCTGCTACCGGGCTACATCAATGCTCATGGACACGCCGCAATGTCCCTCTTTCGCGGACTTGCTGACGACCTGCCACTGATGACCTGGCTGCAGGACCACATCTGGCCCTCAGAGGTGAAGTGGGTAGATTCCGCTTTCGTCTATCAGGGAACTCAGCTGGCCATCGCCGAGATGCTACGTTGTGGTACCACTACCTTTGCTGATATGTACTTCTACTCATCGGACAGTATCGACGCAGCCCTTAACGCCGGAATACGCACAGTCAGTTTCACTCCCGTACTGGACTTCCCTACCAATTTTGCGCAAAACGCCGATGAATACATACGCAAAACAATGGATGTGCATAATAAATATCGCCACCAGCCCCTGGCGCACATTGGCATCGGCCCCCATGCTCCGTACACCGTTTCCGACGGGCCGTTAAAAGAGATCGCGACACTGGCAAATCAAACGGGAATGCCGGTACAGATTCACCTTCACGAAACCGCATTTGAAGTGCAGCAAAGCATCGAAGAGCGGGGTCAACGGCCGACGCAACGTCTCGCAGAGCTCGGCTTCCTGAACGAATCGGTCAGCTGTGTGCATATGACTCAGATCGATGAAACCGACATCAAACTGTTGCAACAGACCGGCGCAAGCGTTGTGCACTGTCCTGAATCCAACCTCAAACTCGCAAGCGGCTTCTGCCCCATCGAGAACCTTATTCAGGCGGGAGTGAATGTCGGAATCGGTACAGATGGTGCCGCGAGCAACAACGACCTGAACATTCAAGGTGAAATGAAAACCGCAGCCATGTTGGCCAAAGCGGTTGCCAATGATGCCGCCGCGCTGAACGCCATGAGTGCGTTAAAAATGGCAACCATTAACAGTGCCCGTGCACTACGAATAGATGACGTTACGGGCTCCATTGAAGTCGGTAAATTCGCAGACCTGCAAGCCGTTCGCCTTGATGCCCTGACACAGACACCAATATACGACCCAGCCTCACAGCTCGTGTACACCGACAGCAGCAGATACACGGAGTACACCTGGGTAGCCGGCAAAGCACTACTGCACTCTGGCCGCCTGACCAGCATCGACGAAAACGCCGTTACCGAAAACGCACGCCTGTGGCAAAACAAAATTCAACCCTGACGGAAACATGATGAGCGAAGCAAAGAAAATAAACGTAGACCGTGCCGAAGTCGCCAAGTTTGAAGCTCTGGCATCACGTTGGTGGGATCGCGAAAGCGAATTCAAGCCCCTACACGACATCAATCCGCTGCGCACCAACTACATTGACGTGCATGCCGTACTTGCCGGAAAGAAGGTACTGGATGTTGGTTGCGGTGGTGGCATTCTGAGCGAAGCAATGGCTCAACGTGGTGCTGACGTGACCGGTATCGACATGGGCGCAGCGCCGCTCACTGTCGCCCGTTTGCACGCTCTGGAGAGCGGAGTAAATGTTGAGTATCGCCAGGTGCCCGTTGAAGAACTGGCCGAAGAGATGCCAGGTGCATTTGATGTGGTTACGTGCCTCGAGATGTTGGAACACGTTCCTGATCCGGCTTCTATCATTGCCGCTTGCAAAAAGCTGGTAAAACCCGGTGGTTGGGTGTTCTTCTCAACCATCAATCGCAACCCAAAGGCCTATGCGATGGCGATCATAGGTGCAGAATACATTATGCGTATGCTGCCGCCGGGTACACACGACTACGACAAATTCATCAAACCGAGCGAATTAACACGCTGGTGTCGTGCCGCTGAACTCAGTGTGATCGATATGACGGGCCTGATCTATAACCCGCTCACGAGAGAGTACAGCCTGAAAGCGCAGGACGTAGACGTAAACTACATGATAGCGACTCGCCGGGGCGAAGAATGACACCATCCGCGGTTCTCTTCGATCTCGACGGCACGTTAGTCGACACCGCGCTGGATTTTTTCAGCGTGGTAAACGAATTGCGTGACGCAGATGGCCTGCCGCCACTGCCCGATCGCAAGATCCGAGATCAGGTTAGTAACGGCGGCGTCGCACTGGCCTGTCTGACCTGGAACATCACCCGAGATCATCCAGACATACAGACCTATCGCCAGCGCTTACTCGATCATTATGAGCACAAGGTCGGTGAAAACGCGGTTCTTTTCTCAGGTTTCGATTCCGTTCTTCAAACGCTACGCTCTCTGCAGATACCTTGGGGCATAGTGACGAACAAACCACGCCTCTATACAGATCTGTTACTCGAGCGCATGCCTTTGCACGCCGACTATGTGATCTGCCCTGAAGATGTGACCAAGAGCAAACCTGCTCCGGACAGTCTGCTGCTCTGCGCTGAGAAGATGCAGGTACCACCAGACCAATGCTGGTACGTTGGCGATCATATAAGAGACATAGAAGCTGCACGCGCTGCAGGGATGAAGAGTTTCGCCGCCAACTTCGGCTATATAGCCGACGACGAAGACTCGACTGACTGGAAAGCGGACGCGTACTTATCAAACCCAGAAGAGCTGTTGCACCACCTTTGGTAGTAACTGGTCGCAGCGGCAAGATCTCTCCGGTCATTGCCGCATGTTTCCCGGCCAGAAAATCCGATTAATCACTCAAAACCGAAATATTATGCACACATCCAATATTTTAAACGGACGCTCCATCCTGGTTGTCGGTAGCAGCGAGGGCATTGGCAGAGAAGCGGCACTAACGTATGCACGTGCTGGTGCAAAATTGATGATTCTGGCGAGAAACACTTCAGCGTTAGAGCAACTAAAACGTCAAATCATCGCTGAAGGCCTGTGTTCACCAACGATATTTCAGTTTGATCTCGAGAGTAAAAATGAGGATGAGTATCGACAATTGGCACAACACATAGAAGCCGAGAGCCATACCCTCGACGGTGCCCTGCTCAACGCTTCGCTTCTGGGCGCACGCACAACGCTGGCGGACTACCCATGGGACACCTGGCAGCAAGTGATGCAGGTAAACGTCAATGCGCAATTCTTGTTGGTTAAGCACCTGCTGCCACTTCTACAGCGCAGCAGTACGGACGCTTCACTGGTACTCACCACCAGCAGCGTCGGGCGTCAGGGCCGGGCTGAATGGGGAGCCTACTCAGTCTCTAAGTTCGCCACTGAAGCACTCATGCAAATCTGCGGACAGGAAGTCGGCGAAAACAGCCCGGTGCGGATAAACTGCATCAACCCCGGTGGCACCCGCACCGCCATGCGCGCAGCAGCCTATCCGGAGGAAGACCCGAGCAGCGTCCGAACGCCTGCTGACATTATGGATTTGTACCTACACCTGATGAGCCCCGAATCATCAGATGTGAGAGGACAGAGTATCGACGCACAAAACTGGAATCGCCAGAAGGCCTGACACCCCTTGAGCGGCAACAACAGTCAGCAAACCGCCTCTGAATTGCCGCTATTTACGTCAATCCACTGTCGCTTTTCCGTTTAAAAAATCAAAAAAACCTTTAACTACCTGATTTTTATAAACTTTTTAGGGCGGTGAAAGAGTGGCATAGAAATCGCTTATTCCTCCACATTGATATCACCAATGTATGAGGTAGCTCATGGTCAGCCCAATGAATGGCAGAGCGGAACTGCGAGATGATAAGGTCATCACCCCGTTTGGGGACCTGGCCCCGCGCCCGGATATCCGCCCTGAAGTGCTGTTACGCCTGTCCGGCAAGTTGCAGACCACACTCGAGTTAAGTCAGTTGCTCGAAATATTCCTGGAAGAAATTCAACAAGCGGTTCTGGTTGATGGGCTCACCTTCCACCACGAACCGACCGGCACTACGCTGGCTGTGGGACGCAACTCACTGCACACCGCCAATTACCGACTACAGACGCAACAGGATTACATGGGTGATATGACGTTTCATCGCTCCACGCGTTTCCGCGAACACGAACTGGCCAACATCGAAGGCCTGATGACCACATTGGTGTACCCGCTGCGTAATGCACTGCGATATCACGAAGCTCTGGCTGCGGCATTCCGTGACCCACTCACAGGAGCGGGTAACCGCGTTGCATTGGATAAAACGTTAGCTCGTGAAGTTGAACTGTCCAAGCGACATGATCAGCCCCTCTCCGTATTGATGCTCGACCTCGATCACTTTAAGCAGGTCAATGACGAATTTGGCCACAGCATGGGTGATAAAGTGCTGAAAGAAGCAGTTAAAGCGATTACCGGCTGCATCCGCCAGACTGACATGTGTTTCCGCTACGGCGGCGAAGAATTTCTGATTATGCTGAGTAACGCAGATCAGTCAGGCGCCCTTCGTATCGCCGAACGTGTACGCATGGGCATCGGCCAACTTACCTTCGCGGGCGCGAAACATCTGCAGGTCACCTCTAGTATTGGCTGCGCAACACTGACTGCTGCCGATGACACCGAAGAGCTGGTAACGCGCGCGGACACTGCTCTCTATGTCGCCAAAGACAGCGGCCGCAATCGCGTAATCAGTGATCTGGATATTGAATACGCTCGCCAGAGTGATGACAAAGCGGAAGCTCAGGCTGAGCCTCAGGCGAGCGCTGAAGACACGCCGCCTCAACTGAAAAACTAAGAACCGCCTCCTGATGCAGCGGCTGGCCGCAAACGCTTCAGCGTTTGCGGCGCGTCGCAGACTGACGAACTTTCTGCTTTCTTGCCTGACGCTGATACTGCTCTTTTTCTTTCCCGATAAACTTCTTAACCGGACGCCTGCGCAGTTCTACTAAGTCATAAAGGTCGTTAACTTCTTTCTGCCCCAGTTCTACCCAGGTTCCAACCGGTACGTTGGCCGGCATAAAGATGCAACCATACCGTACCCGCTTCAGGCGACTCACACTGATTTCCTGGCTCTCCCAAAGACGACGGACTTCGCGATTGCGCCCTTCCATCAGTACGACGTGATACCACTTATTCTGCCCTTCACCATCGAAGTAGCGAACATCGGTAAAGCTGGCCATACCGTCCTCGAGGAGTACACCCTCTTTCAGGCGATTGATCATGTCCTCGTCAACATCTCCGCGAACGCGCACCGCATACTCACGGTCTACTCCGCTGGAGGGATGCATCAGTTTATTCGCCAGCTCACCATCGGTGGTAAACAGCAGCAGGCCACTGGTGTTGATATCCAGCCTGCCGACGTTGATCCAACGTTCGTTCTTAGTCTTTGGCAAGTGATCAAAAACAGTCGGACGCCCCTCAGGGTCTTCTCGCGTACAGACCTCCCCAACAGGCTTGTTGTAGGCAATAACACGAGTGTTTACTCCTACTTCCTCTACCGCAACTGCACGACCGTCGACGCGGATGTCATCGTGGCGACCAGCACGGTCTCCGAGTTTGGCACGCTCACCGTTTACGGTTACACGTCCATCGGCAATCCAACGCTCTGCTTCACGGCGCGATGCAATACCGGCTGTGGCTAATAATTTTTGAATACGCTCATTCATGATCGGGGGCTTCTTCCTCAGCGTCGTCGAGGCCATTCCTCTCGAGGACATCTTTTTCGTTCGTTATCTCGTCCGGCTCCGCCGACTGCGAGTGCTGTTCTTCGAGGCGCTGCAAGATCTGACTCAGGTCACGTACCTTGCGAGGCTCACCTTTACCTTGTCCGGCTTTTCCCTGACGTTTTCCAGAACCGTTTTCCAGTGGTTCGTATACATTATCTTCGACTTTATCGACCAGCGCCGCTGCCGCTGCGAGATCGTCCTCAGTCTGACTCAGTACCTCAGCACCTCGCTCTTCACGCTCCTCATCCGAGGAAAAGTCGTAATGCATAGGAGTCGGCTGTCGGGCTTCGGCGTCGTCTCCGAGTTGTAAGCGTCGGCTACTGTCTTCCAGCTCCCGGATTTCCATCAACGAGGGCAAGTCTTCGAGAGACTGCAAACCAAAGTAGTCCAGAAATTCCCGAGTGGTTGCATACATTGCGGGACGTCCCGGCGCATCGCGGTGACCCACGACCCGCACCCAATTCCGTTCCAACAAAGCACGTATGGTGGACGAGCTGACAACAACGCCACGCACATCTTCAATGTCGCCTCGCGTAACCGGCTGACGATACGCAATCAACGCCAGCGTCTCAAGTAAAGCACGCGTATAACGCTGTGGTTTCTCTTCCCACAGGCGAGCCACGTAAGAAGCGGTGTCAGAACGTACCTGCAAGCGGAATCCAGACGCCACCTCTGCGACTTCTACACCGCGCCCCAGCAGATCTTTGCGGAGTTCCACGATGGCGTCCAGAATTTCACCGGACGTTGGCTCCATGCCCTCGACAAACAGCGTTTTCAGACGTTCCACCGAGAGAGGCATGCCCGCCGCCATCAATGCAGCTTCGATGATATTTTTAAGCGCCGGCGTGCTCATTCGCTCCCCCTCGAAGCTTCACATGTATGGTGCCCAGAGGTTCATGCTGTACTAAGTCCAGCATGCCCTCTTTGATCAGTTCCAGAACCGCCAGAAAGCTTACTACGACGCCAAGCTTTCCCTCTTCGGCGGTAAATAACTGACTAAATGGTACGAAGTGCCCACCTTTTAAGGCCTCCAGAATATCGGCCATACGCTCGCGGGTAGAAAGCTGCTCTCGCTCAATTTCGTGATGCTCAAACCGTTCCGCACGACGCATTACCGCCGCCATAGCCAACATGATTTCCCGCATATCCACGTCTGGGTGGATACGCTCCTGAATCCGGTCAGGTGCATCCACCTCAGCGACAAAAATGTCCCGTTCAAGGCGAGGTAACTCGTCAATCTGCTCGGCAGCAGTACGAAAGCGCTCGTACTCCTGAAGGCGTCGGATCAATTCGGCACGAGGGTCCTCTTCCTCACCATCCTCTTCGCTTTTCTGACGTGGAAGCAGCATACGACTTTTAATTTCTGCCAGCATGGCCGCCATTACCATGTACTCCGCGGCCAATTCCAACTGCAATGCCTGCATCATATCGATGTACTGCATGTACTGATCGACAATATCCGACACGTTCACCTCGAGAATATCGAGGTTTTGCTTACGGATCAGGTACAGCAGGAGATCAAGCGGTCCTTCGAACTGATCGAGGATGATCTCAAGGGCGTCGGGAGGAATATAAAGATCCAACGGCAACTGAGTCATCGGCTGCCCCTGAATCAACGCAAAAGGCATTTCACCCTGCTTTGCCGCAGGCGCCCTCTGGTCAGTGTGTTCCTGATCGCTTGATTCCAATATCCCTCGCCCCTGTTGTCGTTCGGCAGGCAATCTGAGCGGCTGACTGAGCCGGACCTTACTTCAGGCCAGAGATGCCGATGGCTTCCCGTACCTGAGCTAACATGGGTCGACTGACAGCTCGCGCTTTCTCAGCCCCTTTCTGCAGCTCTGCTTCGATGTCCGCAGGGCGTGCCAGCAAATCCTCGTAGCGTTCACGGGATTCGGCTATTTCCTCATTAATCAGACCGAAGAGCTTCTTCTTCGCGTCGCCCCAACCAATACCATCAGCAAATGCCTGTCGCATCTCTGCGGTTTGCTCGGCAGTGGCAAAGGCTTTCCAGATCTGGAAAACGGCGGAGGTATCAGGATCTTTGGCTTCACCTGGCTCCAACAGATTCGTCTTGATCTTGTTGATGTGTTTCTGCAGCTTTTTCTCTGGCAAGAAGAGCGGAATAGTGTTGCCATAACTCTTACTCATTTTGCGACCATCCAGTCCCTGCAGAATCGCTGCGTCTTCATCCACTTGGTAGTCGGGCAAGGTCAGTAGTGGGTTTTTCTTGCAGTAGATATGGTTGAAACGCTGCGCCATATCGCGCGCCATTTCCACGTGCTGAATCTGATCTTTACCCACAGGAACTTTGTTCGCACCGAACATAAGAATGTCCGCAGCCATCAATACCGGATAACTGAACAACCCCATCGTAATAGCTTTATCTGCGTCCTCGCCCTCTTCAATGTTAGCGTCGACCGCCGCTTTGTAGGCATGAGCACGATTCATCAGACCTTTTGCACAGATACAGTTCAGTACCCAGGTCAGCTCGGGGATTTCAGGTACATCGGATTGGCGATAGAAAACAGCGTTATCTGTATCCAGCCCAAGAGCCAGCCATGTAGCGGCAATTTCTTTAGTAGACTGATGCACCGCTGCTGGGTCCTGGCATTTGATCAGCGCGTGAAAATCCGCCAGGAAATAGAAAGATTCATTGTTCGTCTCACGACTGGCTTCAATAGCCGGACGAATCGCCCCTACATAGTTACCAAGATGAGGGGTACCGGTCGTAGTGATCCCGGTTAACACGCGCTGCTTTGTCATTATCTGAATCCGTTACATCAGTAAGTCTTAAAGGGCGCAATGATAGCGGTTTTAACCGGCAAAGGCACTGGCGTCGCCTACGCCCTGACGCGCAATTTCCGGAACCTCGCCCGTCATATCGACCACAGTTGTCGCCTCGAAGCCGCAAAAGTCACCGTCTACGACCAGATCCAGCTGATGTTCCAGTGTGGCTCGAATGTCGTAGGGGTCAGATAAGGGTAATTCATCTCCCGGCATAATCAGTGAGCTGGTCATCAATGGCTCGCCGATCTCCTGCAACAACGCCATCGCAATCGCATTGTCTGGTACCCGTATACCAATCGTGCGCTTTTTCGGATGCATCAGCAGCCGCGGCACATCACGGGTAGCTGGGAGAATAAACGTAAAAGCGCCCGGCGTGTGTGCCTTCAGCAGTCGATACTCAGTGTTATCGACTTTCGCAAAGGTAGATAACTCAGATAAGTCCCGACACAGGAGCGTAAAGTTATGCTTGGCCCCCAGCTGACGCATACGAATAACGCGTTCAGTAGCCGATTTATCGCCCACACGACAGGCCAGAGCGTAGGCACAATCAGTAGGAATCACGGCAAGGCCGCCCTCACGGATTATGTCTGCCGCTTGCTTAATCAAACGCGCTTGCGGGTTGTCCGGATGTATCTGGAAAAATTGACTCACTCTTTGTCCTTCTCTTCGTATTGAGTAACCTGATGAGTTCTCATTGCCACTGCGTCCAGACCGGGACAATATCTTTCGGAAAGTCCGGCATGATGCCAAGATCCAAACCAAACCGGTTTGGGCCGTGAAAGTCGCTGCCGCAGGAGCCCATCAGCTCAAGATCTTTAGCCAACGTCGCCATCTGGCCTCGCTGGTTGTTATCCATTTGGCCATAGGCCACTTCCATCGCGGTACCTCCAGCCTCTACAAAATCGGCCATACAGGCACGCAGCTTAGTACGCGTCATCTTGTACAGATGTGCGTGCGCCATCACCGCCGTTCCGCCGGCTTCAACAATCCAACGGACAACCTGCGCAAGCTCCGGCCAACTGGTTTTTACATCGCCGGGCTTACCGGCACCCAGATATTTATTAAACGCAACCTGCATGGAAGGCACCCAGCCTTTATCCACGAGATAGCGTGCAAAATGTGGGCGCCCGACAATATCACTGCCCGCATACTGGCGGACCTCTTCGATTGAGACATCCTGATTCAACTTTTTGCTCAATCGCTCAGCGATTACGACGCAGCGTTCCTGGCGAGCTTTCAGCTGGACGGCTTCGGCTTCTTTCATCGCCGGAGAGTCAACGTCCATATTCAGGCCCACAATATGTATTGTCGCCCCACCCCACACACACGATAACTCGATGCCCGGAATCAAGGTGAGGTCATTTTCAGCGGCAACGGCGCGAGCCTGACGGAACCCTTCCAGCGTATCGTGGTCTGTGATGGCCAGCGTTTTGATACCACGCTCCAGCGCGCGCTCAACAAGCGCAGGCGGAGAAAGACTGCCGTCAGACGCGGTAGTGTGGCAATGAAGATCAATCACGGAGTTCACAATTGGACGCTCTCTGTGGCTTACGACATAATGCTGTCCATTGTAAATGCTCACCCGCGCGATAGCGAATGCTCGAGGAAAAGTAAATATGTGGTACGCCATCATCAGCGAAGATATTGAGAACAGTCTTCCGCTACGTAAACAGGCCCGACCAGCGCATCTGGAAAGACTGGAAGCGCTGAAAAATGACGGGCGTCTGCTGATCGCGGGTCCACATCCTGCGATCGACAACGAAGATCCGGGTGAAGCAGGATTTACAGGCAGTCTGGTTGTGGCTGAATTTGATTCGCTGGCCTCAGCGCAAGCGTGGGCAGACGCAGACCCTTACGTTGCCGCTGGTGTCTACGCCAGAGTCGTTGTTAAACCATTCAAGAAGGTCTTGCCGTAAACCGTCGGTTTTATCTGAAACCGGGAACCGCAATCCTAACCAGTGAACCCAACAGGAGTAACCGATGAAGTACGTAATCAGCCTGATGATTGGCCTGACCTTCACCAGCCTGGCAGCACACGCCG
Organism: Thalassolituus sp.; assembly: GCA_006212115.1. Lineage (GTDB taxonomy): Bacteria > Pseudomonadota > Gammaproteobacteria > Pseudomonadales > Oceanobacteraceae > Thalassolituus. The sequence continues at coordinate 24,806 of PDUK01000012.1, forward strand.
TAGAGAAGCGGTATGTGACCGATAAATTGTACATTCAGCTCCGCTCAGGCCCATCGAATGAGTATCGCATTCTTAAGGTAGTACAGAGCGGCGAGCACTTAATCTACATCGGGGAAGAAGGTGACTTCACACAAGTAAAGACCAGTAAGGGCATCGAAGGTTATGTACGCACTCAATACCTGGTCAATGAACCCGTAGCGAAAGAAAAGCTGATCCTCGCGAACCGGGAGCTCGATAACATCAAAGCCGAGCTGACAACGGCGCGACAACAAGTGAAAGAGCTGAGTCAGGAACTCGAAACCACGAAATCTGAACGAGCGGACGCCAGCCGCTCCAGTAACGAACTCGAACGGGAGCTGGAGCGTATTCGCAACATCTCTGAAAATGCCGTCGCGCTCGATGAGAAAGCCCGCAACCTGACTCGTGCTAAGCAGGATCTTGAGCTGCAGGTCAGCACGCTGTCTGCCGAAAATCAGGAACTGCGTAGCGATCAGAGTTTATCCTACCTCATCTACGGTGGTGGTCTGGTCATCATCGGGATACTGGGTGGTCTAATACTTCCGGGCCTGCGTGGTCGTCGTAGTAACAGTGGTTGGGCATAAGCCCGACCAACACAACAAGGAATACTTTCATGCGCAAACTTTGTTTATTTCTCTTCTTGTCACTGCCATTTTTCGGCTCCCAGGCCGATGAGCTGGTTTACGTCGGGTTAAATACCAGCGAAGGCTATATCGAGCTCGAACTGAATAAGACAAAAGCACCCATTTCGGTGGAAAACTTTGTCACGTACGTGGAAGAAAAGCATTACGACGGAACGATCTTCCATCGCGTAATCAAAAACTTCATGGTGCAAGGCGGTGGCTTTGACGCCGACATGAATCGCAAAGCGACCCGCGCCGCCATCAAGAACGAAGCGAAGAATGGCTTAAAGAATGCCCGTGGTACTGTCGCAATGGCTCGCACCGCTGCAGTTGACAGTGCAACCAGTCAGTTTTTCATCAACGTGAAAAACAATACCTTCCTGGACCATGGAGTACGTGACTTTGGTTACGCCGTGTTCGGTGAAGTCGTTACCGGTATGGACGTCGTCGATCGGATAGCAGAGACACAAGTCGGCCGTCGGGATCAACCCATCAAAGATATTGTGATTCACAACGCGGTAGTCGTTGAAAAAGCAGCGCAGGAAGAAAACGCGTCCCTGATCTCAGAATAGGCGTCATCTTCAGCGATTAATCAGCCGCTGATCAAAAGCATCAAGAGTATGGGTAAAAACCCAAACGAGAGAAACGTTGATGTCACTACGAGCCCGGCCACTGCGTCGGGCTCGCGTTTATAGCGGACAGCAAAAAGATAATTAAACACCGCGACCGGCATCGAACTCTGGATCAACACGACACCCCGAGCAATCCCATCCAGCGCCAGTAACTCGACCACCAACAACCCGGCACACAGGCCACCGATAATCCTGACCAAGCTATACAGCAAGGCCTTGCTCCACCCTGTCACCTTCAGGCTGTATAGAGACACCCCCAAAGTAATCAACATCAGTGGAATCGTCATACCGCCAATCAATTCAACCGTATTATTGACCGAGACAGGCAAACGCCAACCCGTCAGGATCAGTAAAACAGAAGCCGCAATCGCGTACATGATCGGCATGCGGGCGATACCCATCAGCCCTCCGGCCTGACGACCACCCGCGAGTAGAATTCCGACGGGGAAATGCGCAACCGACAGCATCATAAAAAATGCCAGAGCCAGCGCAAGTCCCTGCTCACCAAAAGCCAGCATACATACAGGTAGGCCCATATTGCCGACGTTAGGAAATAAAAAAGACGGCAGATATGTGCGAACATCATCACCCAACGCTTTCGGAAGTAAAATGCCCGGAATCACCATCAGAAGCGTCACAAGAACACAGGCCATTGCGGTCTGCCCAAACACTCTGGCATCAATCTCAACCTGACTTAGCACCGACAGCATAAGACACGGGGCCCCAATATTCAGAACCAGCCGGGAAATAAACTCAGCATCGTAGTGAGTACGAGTGTAGGCCCAGCAGGCACCGATTAAGGTGCAAACAAGGACAGGAAGCAGAACAGCAGCAATTTCAATCATCATGGCTGGAGTATACGCACCAGCTGCGTAGGATGCTGGGGTTTATTACAATGCCACCTGCACACCATAGGCAGGCAACCGACTTGAAGAATCAAACACCAACCAAACAACCTATTCAGGCCCCAGAGTTATCCTGGAATGAAGCAGGCCTGCCCATTGCTGATGCGTTTGATGATCCCTACTTCTCCGTTGAAAACGGATTAGAAGAAACACGCTATGTGTTCCTCAAAAATAACCAGCTACCAGAGCGCTTTAAAATGGGTAGCGGCCCGTTTCGTATTATCGAAACAGGCTTCGGTACAGGTCTGAATTTTCTTGCGACATGGCAAGCGTTCAACCAAGAGGCAACATCAGAGCGCTGGCTGCACTTTACCAGCGTCGAAAAATATCCTCTTACCAAAGAACAACTGACCAAAGCACTGGCGTTATGGCCAGAGCTCAGCGACTTGAGCCATAAACTGATTGAACGTTATCCGCCGGCGACACCGGGATTTCATGTCCTGAGCTGGCCTGAGGAGCGAGTTACCCTCACATTAATCTTTGCAGATGTGCATGATGCATTCCCCGAATTGAACGGCCCCGTAGACGCTTGGTACCTCGATGGATTTGCGCCGTCTAAGAATCCAGCCATGTGGTCGGATGAGTTATTCAAGGAAATCCGCCGCATCAGCCGGAATCCTTCTCCGGACCGCATTCCAAGTGTCGCCACCTTCACTGCTGCGGGATTGGTACGCCGCGGTTTAAAAGGCGCGGGTTTTCACATGGCAAAAGTACCGGGCTTTGGGCGCAAACGTGAAATGCTGGCAGGTACTTATCAAGCGATCATCGGCCCCGAAAAGAGTGCACAACGCAACCGCCCCCCCTGGCAGTTGATGCCTGCGCCTCTGCACTACGGCAGTCATGTTGTGATCGCCGGTGCGGGACTCGCCGGCTGCACAACTGCACGAGCACTGGCCGAGCGTGGCTTTAAAGTAACACTCTGCGACCCTGAAGGTATTGCAAGTGGCGCATCAGGTAACCCCCAAGGCGGCTTATACATAAAGCTCGCGGCTGACGATCAGGCAACACACTCTGATTTTTACCGTCAGGCGTACTTGCTCGCCTTGAAAGACGTTCGGAGAATTCTGGGAGACCCAGCTAAAGACGATACCAAAGCCAAATACTGGGACGAGTGTGGTGTCCTGCAACTTGCGTATGACGAAAAAGAAACCAAACGCCAACAGCGATTTATTGAACGACACCAGCCCACGACAGAGCTTGTCCAAAGTATCCGCCAAGAGAGCCGCGAAGGCCTACTGTATCCCTCCGCAGGCTGGGTATCACCAGTCGACTTCTGCTGGGCGCTGATTCAACACCCACGGATTCACTTTAATAAAACGGCCGTCATCGGATTTTCTGGCGAACAGAATAATATGACGCTTGAGATGGCCGATGGCGCAATACACGCAGACGCCCTAATCATTGCTACTGCGCATCAGGTAAAGGAGCTCGCCGGTGAAGATACACACCTACCGATCAAAAAGATCCGAGGCCAATTAAGTTATCTTGATGCGACATCTCTTCCAGACCTTACGCAAGTACTCTGTGCCCGAAGCTATATGGCTCCCCCGATTAACGGCTGTCTCGTACTCGGCGCGACCTACAATTTAAAGGATGATGAATCTGAACTACGGGACAGTGATCACCAGACCAATCTGAGTCACTTGACGGATTTCGGCCACGAGTGGGAAAAAGCCGCGAGCACGGCAGACATCATCGGAGGACGCGTCGCCTTTCGTTGTACGACGCCAGATTATTTACCTATGGCAGGACCACTCGTCCAGAAGCAGGCGTTTATTGAAGTCTTTCAGCCCATGACCAAAAACGCTAAGCGCATTCCTCGCGAACCTATGCCGTGGCTCAGCGGTGTCTGGCTGAATATCGGGCACGGCTCTCGTGGACTGGCATCGACTTCCCTGTGCGCAGAGCTGATTGCAGAGCAAATGATCGGAGATGCCGTCTGCTCTAGCCAGACTGTCACTGATGCGTTATCGCCTAACCGTTTTTTATTGCGGGATCTGATTCGTAATAAGCTATAAACCGGGCTTATGCTCTCTGCCATGCCAGATGCGCAGTATCTGAATGACATCGCTGCTCATCTGACGATCAAGACGATAGCGCAGCATGTACTGTCCACTGTATAGATCTCTTATCCCTTCGCTGCCTTGCGCACGCGCTACAGGTAACCCGATCAATGGAAAAGTTCTGAGCTTTTCAGCCGCCTCTCTAATCTCTAACGCAATACGCCGCGCCGCCAGCGGGTGCTTACCAGCAACAAAGTCATGCAGTCGCTTTAGGTCGTTAATGGCTTGCGGGGTATATTCAAGCTTCATGATGGGATTCGATCACTGTTCCTTGTGAGGCGGAGGCAGAAAAGGAGAGTAAGGCGAAGAGTGAGACAGAGACCTACTTGCCGGACGAGTGAGAAGGTGCCTCAGGCGAATCCAGGACCGTATCAGTGCCCCAACTATCCAGCCAGGCGTGCACCGCATCCTCGGACACCATCTCCCCGTGCTCAGCGGCGGCCAATGCTTCCTGCGTATCCTGCCAGCGCTCGTCTTCAACGGCTTGCCGGGCGATATACTCGCGTACGGCTTCATTGATCAGATAACTTTTACTTCGATCGAGCTTCTTCGATAGGGTTTCAAGGGGGGCCTCCACCTCGTCATTAAGGCGCACGCTGGTTATTGCCATATCAACCTCTCAATGGGACGATGCATGATGTAATACAATGTATTACAGCACCATGAGAATATCAACGCACTTACAAGCCAGGCGGTAGTTGATCTGCCAATGCCAGCTGACAGGTTTCTCCAACTGGGTCAAATAGAATCACCACGTGCCCGCGACGAATCTGTGCATGCACCTGATCTTTCTTGTCGTCAAAGCTGTAGTCGTAATCACCGTAGTCGGTCCCCTCGCGGGAAATGAACTCTTCGATGATGCCGTTGAGGGCATCTGCCGATAACCGATCGTAGGGCACCCGGATAACGCCTTCCTCAGGAACTGAGTCAGCATTCAAGTCATGTTCAGATGGCAAACGCGCCCTCCCGCTCCCATTCACAACTCATGCGCAGGTCTGCATCGGAAGGCGTATGGCCATGCTCAGCCTGCCAGTTAAAGGTATGTTTGCCAGAAAGCTCTGTCTCGAGATGAACGGTAGCAGAGACCCAGTACATGCTTTTCAGCAGCGCCTCAAACTGGCGTAACCAGTTTTCCCATTCGTACTCGACAGCACGGTAGGAACCCGCAAAATGAATGACCTGAGTTTGGTAGGCACCGCTAAACACATCAGCACCCGCCATAGAAAACATCTCACGCTTGAGTAACGAAAAATCATCATCCATCCCCGTTGGCAGGCATTGTATTGATGCAAGGTTGTTACGACGCTCACGTCGTGCAGCAAGCTCCTCGGATGACGGCACATGACGGATAACGCCGTAAACGATCGATTCCTGATCAAACTGAGACACAGACAATTCCAACTAATTAAGCAGAGTACTGATAATACCCAAAAGCACCCAAAACAGAAACGCCCTCAGTTGTTGAGAGCGCCTGCATATGTGGAGAGATCTATCGGTTCACAACATCCTGAATTCGCATGCGAACATAAGAACCGGGGGCATCCTCGATGGCAGCGAGAGGCCCGTCTCCCGGCGAGCGAGCGGCCACTCTCTCAGCGCCTCCCTGCTGCTCAACCCACTGCTGCCAGTCAGGCCACCACGATCCGCGATGACTTGTGGCATTTTTAAACCACTCGTCACTGTCTGTAGGCAACTCATCATTGGTCCAATAATTATATTTATCTGCCGCAGGTGGATTTATTACACCCGCGATGTGACCAGATCCACCCAGTACAAATCGGTTTTTACCACCAAGCAGGTGCGCCCCTTTGTAACTGGCTTGCCACAAGGCAATATGGTCCTGTGATGCCGACAAGAAATACGCAGGTGTTTTTACACCTGAAAGATCAATCTTCACACCGTCGACTTCCAGTGCGTTTTTATCCTTCAACAGGTTATTGAGGTACATATTGCGCAGATAGTACGAATGCATCCGAGCAGGCAGGTTAGTGCTGTCGGTGTTCCAGTACAATAAATCGAAGGCGGCTGGGCGCTCGCCTTTCAAATAGTTATTCACAAAAAACGACCAGAACAGATCATTCTCGCGCAGACTATTAAAGCTGAACGACATCTGACGACCATCATAATACCCCAGCATGTCCATCTGTTTCTCGAGACCTGCAATCGTCGTCTCATTCACAAATACACCGATCTCACCCGGCATAGAGAAATCAATCAGTGTCGCAAGAAACGTCGCTGATTTAATTGGCGTTTTTCTTTTCTTTTTCAGGTACGACAAAGTTGCAGACAACAGAGTACCGCCCAGGCAGTAGCCAATTGCATTAACTTCTTTTTCACCGGTGATTTGCTCAATCACCTTGATCGCTTCGACCGGACCTTCAAGCAGGTAGTTATCAAACCCCTTGTCACGCAAAGACGCACCTGGATTGACCCAGGAAATAACAAATACCGTATGCCCCTCCGCAACCAACCAACGGATCAGGGAGTTATTTTCTCGCAAGTCCATGATGTAGTACTTGTTGATGAAGGGAGGAACAATCATCAGTGGACGCTTAAAAACGGTATCCGTGGTCGGCGTATATTGAATGAGTTGCATCAGATCATTCTGATACACCACCTTGCCGGGAGTAGTGGCAACATTTACCCCAACCTGAAATGCAGAGGTATCAGTCATGGCGACGTTCAGTGCGCCATTTGCACTGGCTTCCATGTCCTCTGTCAGCTGCTCAATACCCTGCGCCAGGTTTGCGCCACCCGTCTCAAGTGTTTTATTGATAACGTCAGGGTTCAGGCCGGCAAAATTACAGGGAGCCATCGCATTGACATACTGACGAACCAGGTAGTCAACTTTGCGACGAGCGTTATCGCTGAGTCCGTCCGTATCATCGACCATCTTCTTCAGAGTATTACCCTGAATGAGATATAATTGTTTGAGGTAGTCAAAGAAGGGGTTGGCGTCCCATTCTGTGCTTTTAAACCGTTTATCGCTTTTTTCAGGCTCAGTGATGGGGCTGACTTCTTTCCCCATTAAACGCAAAACCGTATTCTGAAAAAGCGCCTGTTGCTGTTTCAGCAAGTCCATCTGATCGTCGATAAGTTTATCGGGGTGAGCCATCATTGCCTCACCGAGTTCCTTGAGTGCCTCTGAGAAATCGGTCAATACACACGCTGCCGGATCTTCCGCTGACGTCGGCTGCTGTGTGAATTTTTCCCAGATCTTACTAGTATGTTCAGCCGTCTGAATGGCCATATCAAAATAGTCACTGACTGCTGTTGCCAGTGGATCAGACATTTTACTCATCGACGTTCAAACTCCGCGTAAAAACAGTAATAAATCCATCAAAAAAGGCCACCCAATAGGTGACCTTGATTCCATACACCTATGACTTCATAAGTGTCCTGCTCTTCAGACTTCAGGCTGCTTTCGCTTTCGAAGCCGTCTTCGCTGTTGTTTTCGCTGTTTCAGCCGCAGTGTTACGCATTTCTTCCATGATGCCTTCCATCTGGGTTTTGAACTCCATCGTCATGTCGGACAGAGTTTTCACGTCCTCCATGATTTTCTTGTTCATGCCCGAGGCAACTTCAGCCTGAGACGATGCGAAAGTACGCATTGACTCGAGGTCCTGAACGTCCGCTGCGGATTTCATCTGGCTAAGTCCCATTTCAGCGTAGCTCTTAACCGCGTTGATCTGATACTCAGTCAGCTTTTCCATGTTTTCAACGAACAGACTGTTGAACTTGGACATAGGCGCATACATCGTCTTGGCCTGTTCAGCGAATGCATTAAGAATGTTCTCTTGCATGGTCGTGCTCCTTCAATGGTTGGTTAGAACAACTGTCACTTCCACATGTTGCAGAAGTAACTTTACACTTGGGTGACAGCCGTACGATTAAAGTAGCAGTCACACTGATGATTGCATCTATTTCGCGACACCCCGATGAGCAAAGCTTACATTACACCGAATACTGTCCGAATTTATCCATTCAGCTCACTTTTTCGTTTGCCCAGACATCATCATCGCCATCATATTTTGTTGAAAATCGGCCATGGCACTGATGCCCTTTTCCATCATTGGCTGGTAAATACTCATTGGGTCATAGCCCTCTTCACCCGCTTTCATTTTTTCCATCATTTGTTCAAACACGTCAGTCTGAAACTGCTGAACATCAGGTAGTCCCAACAGGCGACGAAACTCTTCAGGCGTCATATCGAATGTGACATTCACTTTCATGGAGTGTTCCTTAGTACATGCTATTGATAAGTGTAGAAGTGCTATTTAAGACGGCAATGTCTGCTCTGTCAGCGCTTCACTGGAGACAATGTGAGCCACGCTACGACAGCACCGGCCAGCGATGCCGCTCCTGCCAAAGCAAACACCAGCGTGCCACCCATGGGTTCCCATAGCAAGCCACTGATCCAGGCACCAAGAGCACCGCCAACGCCAAAACTGACACTGCTATATAAAGCTTGGGCACGTCCATGAAAGTGATCAGGAAATAGTTTTTGTACATAACGCATAGAGACGGCGTGCATCACGCCAAAACTGAACGCATGTAAGATTTGTAAGATAAACAGGCTTGGCAAAGAGTCGATCAGAACACCCGTCAGTAACCAGCGCAGTGCCGTGAGCACAAGACTGACAATCACCCAAGTACGCCAACTGAGAAGATGCATAATCCGACCAAACTGCCAGAACAACACGACTTCAGCAATCACTCCTACAGCCCAAATCACACCCGTCATCGCCGCACTGTAGCCAGCCTCATCCAGGTAGATGCTAAAGAAGGTGTAATAGGGTCCGAAGGACAACTGCAACAGCACATTGAGGAGAATAAATCCGACGATGGCAGGCCGGAACAAGTAACGCCAGAACGACTCCCCACCTCCCTCGCTCGGGCTACGAGGATGGGATACATCTGGCATCAGCCAGGAATTGACCATGATGAGCATCATTAAGGTCCACATTACGATGGGTAGAACACCCACCTCAAAAGCGTTCAAAAGCATACCCAGCGCCGTCACACTGACGACAAACCCGATGGAGCCCCACAAGCGCACACGACTGTACTTATCTACCTGATTACCGAGAGCGTGCAAACAGAGTACTTCGTATTGCGGCAACATCGCTGCCCAGAAGAACCCATAGGCCAGCATCACCATTGCCACGCCGACGAAAGACTGTGTGATAAAAATAAGAGAAAAACAGATAAGCGTCAGAAGCCCTGCGTAGCGCACCATCTGAACTGGCCCGCGGAACCGCTCAGCCTGCGATGCCCACATATTAGGCGCGAGAATACGAACGACACCAAACAGTGCCATCAGGCTGCCTATTTCGGCAGGTGAAAACGAAAGGTCGTGAAGATACAGCCCCCAGTAAGGAGCAATACAGCCCAACAAAGCAAAATAAAGAGCGTAAAAGAGAGCAAAGCGTGAAGGAGAGACCGTCATAAGCCTGCTGGAGAACCAGTCAACAGCAGACCTGGGAGGATCTGCATGCTGACTACAATGGTATTAACTGGCCGCTTCCATGGCCATTTCTGAGCGCAGTACGACGCCATTCACTCAGAAAACTGTCCCGGTATAACCGGCGTATTGCACACGACATCCGCGTTCTGGCCGCGGTGACGCAACAGATGGTCAAGCAAGGTAATCGCCATCATCGCTTCGGCAATTGGAGTCGCACGAATACCCACGCATGGGTCGTGACGTCCTTTGGTGACCACATCAATCGGATTACCGTCGATATCAATTGAGCGTCCCGGTACCGCAATACTGGAAGTCGGCTTCAACGCGATATGAGCAATGATGTCTTGCCCGGTAGTAATACCGCCGACAATACCGCCAGCGTGATTGCTTAAGAAGCCATCCGGCGTCATTTCGTCACGATGCTCGGTGCCCTTCTGCTCAACGACATCAAAACCATCACCGATCTCGACGCCTTTTACCGCATTAATACTCATCAGAGCATGGGCAAGCTCAGCATCCAGACGATCAAAAATAGGCTCGCCCAGACCCGGCATTAAACCCGTCGCAACGACAGAAATTTTTGCGCCGATTGAGTCTTTTTCCTTACGGATCTGACGCATATAGTCTTCGAGTTCACCGATCTTGGCGGGATCGGGGCAGAAGAATGGGTTGTTGTTGACTTCATCCCAATCAAACGTCGCACTGTTAACCGAACCGGTCTTCACTGGGCCCAGCTGTGACAGATATCCACGAACCTGAATACCTTTTTCAGCGAGTACTTTCTTAGCGATTGCGCCTGCTGCTACCCGCATAGCCGTTTCACGAGCAGACGATCGGCCGCCACCGCGATAGTCACGGAATCCATACTTTTGCGTGTACGCATAGTCCGCGTGAGCTGGTCGGAAGGTCGCTTCAATGTTGGAGTAGTCCTTCGAGCGCTGGTCTGTGTTTTCAATTACCAGACCGATCGGCGTGCCTGTCGTCTTACCTTCAAAAACACCGGATAAAATTTTGACCTGATCCGGCTCTTTTCGCGGTGTCGTGTAGCGCGACGTACCGGGCTTACGACGATCGAGATCCGCCTGAAGATCTTCTTCGGTAAGCGGAATGCCCGGTGGGCATCCATCGACGATGGCGCCCAAAGCAAGCCCATGGCTCTCGCCAAAAGAAGTGACTGTGAATAATTTTCCGAAACTGTTACCAGACATATTGTTTCCGTCGAGGCGTTACGCGCCTATCAAATCAAGATCAGAAGCCCTGAGCACGCAGACACCGTGTCCACCCTGCTCAAATTCTGGCCATTCAAAGGCCAGTTGCGGATAGGCTGCCTGCAACGCAGGGTAGCTGTTTCCGACTTCAAGAATAAATACACCATCATCAGTGAGGTAATCCCGTACCTCAGCCAACATAATCCGAACCAGATCGAGGCCATCTTCACCCGCTGCCAGAGCCAGCTCGGGCTCATGACGATACTCACGCGGCAACTCGGCCATATCGTCAGCATCCACATAAGGCGGGTTCGAGACGATGATGTCATAGCGGCCTGAAGCCGCCGTCAGCAAATCAGAATGCAGCGCAGACACACGGCCTTCAAGGCCATGCATCGAGATGTTGGCATCTGCGATTTCCAGCGCATCGAATGAGATGTCGAGCAACTCGACGCTGGCATCGACAAACTCATGCGCACAAGCGATACCAATACAACCCGAACCGGTACACAAATCCAGAATACGCTGTGGCTGTTTGTCCTGGGGCCACCACGGAGCAAACCGATTATTAATCAGTTCACCAATGGGTGACCGCGGGATAAGCACACGCTCATCGACCAGGTAGGGTTTTCCACAAAACCATGCCTCTCCAGTCAGATAAGGCGTCGGGATGTTCTCTCTTATACGCTGACGCAACAGGTCGATGATCCGTTCCCGTTCGCTTCGGGTCAGGCGCGTATGCCGCCATTTCTCCGCCAGCTGCCATGGCAGATTTAAGCCATGAGCGACTAAGTAAAGCGCCTCATCCCACGGGTTATCCGTGCCATGACCAAAAAATACCTCATGCTCGGCCATGCGGCTGACGGACCAACGGATAATATCCTCTACGGTCGACAGTTCGTTGATGGCTTCCTGGGCAAGCTGGTCAAATTTCATCAGGTCATGCTCTTTGGTTGGGGGCGCAGTATAACAGGATCAGCAGCGCCGCTCACCATAGAGACTACTGTGACCGTGCTCGAACGCATCCAGCGCATCATTGGCGATCTGATAACCCAGATCCACCATTTCCTGAGCCCTGTAGAACTCGTACATCTCACAGCACTCAGTAGGGATGCGTATCAACAAGTCGGGCGGGTAGCCAGCCGTCTTAAAGCGACTCAGAGAAGATTGCATAACCTCAAACATCCGGGTAAGTGTTTCCAGCTTGCCCAGATTCTCATCGGCTTCTTTGCGCGCCTCATTGTCGCGTTTACCAAGCCAATCCGAGGCACGATCCATCAGCGTACTGAGCCAGGCTTTTTTGTCATCTTCAGACTGGGCCACATCGCGAACCAGATTGCGAGGCGTCGGCACATCTGAATTGATATCGACCGCCATAATCAGATCCGCATGAGCCGACACGCAGGGAGTAATTGGCAGAGGGTTCAACACGGCGCCATCCACCAGCATCATATTATCCGTGATGACAGGCTCCAGAATGGTTGGAATAGCTGCAGATGCGCGCATGGCCTCCACTAGCGAGCCACGCTGGAACCAGATTTCTTTCTCATGCTTCAGATCGGTAGCGACCGAGGTAAACGGAATATTGAGGTCTTCGATATTCGTATCACCCAGCATTTCGCTGATGGCGAAGTAAACCTTCTCGAGCTTAATTGCACCGCCCGAGAGCAGGCTGAAATCCACCAGTTTCAGAACATCGAGGTACCCCAAACTGGTCACCCAATCACGATACTGGTCCAGCTTTCCTGCGGCGTAGAAACCACCCACAATGGCCCCCATCGAGCAGCCCGAGACTTTAACGATATCGTATCCACGCTCTTCCAGAGCCTGAATCACACCAATGTGGGTATAGCCTCTGGCACCACCGCTGCCCAGAGCGAGGGCCACCGTTTTCTTTTCTGAGTTTTTTTCGCGATGGTTATCGTGAGTGTCATTCATCCGGGGAGTATTCCTTAAAACCCTTGAGCATATTATCGGCCCGGCCAGAAGGTGAACCGAACCGCAGGCTTACGGTCTGCCGTAGGCGACGGAGTCAGCGCACCGTGCGCACGGACAGCAACACCGGGCAACTGTGATTCGAGCTGTTTAGCCAGAACTTCAGAGCACGCCAGTGTATCGCCCATGTGCGCGCCATCATAGCAGTGTACGATCAGATTCAGCCGTGCTTTTGCACCAACAGATAACCCCCTGATTGCTCCGAGCAGTATCCCGCTTTCCTCAACCTTCAGATCCGTTCCTTCAGTGACGAAACCCGGCAGCCAGCCAGACGTTACGGACAATGAGGCAACGACCTCATCTTCTGTTACCAGACCGATTCGCAGGGGTGAAGCCGTGACCAGCTGATCAATCAGTACTTTGGGCTGTCGACCACCCCGCATAGAAAGATAAACCATGATCAACCGGTGGGTATCTGCGTAGGGCTCGAGCGTAACAAAGTACGCCTGATCCTTATCACGACTAACGAGACTGGAGACTCCAAATACGTCATTTGCCCAGAAGTTACTGCTGCCACAGTCGATGCCGATGCACTCGTACAGCGTTCGCTTATTCAACGACTGTAGCCTGAAGTACTGTCGTGCCTCCTCTAGCGATACGCCGTTGGGAAGGTCATATATCTGGCGGGAAAGATCACCAGCAACACGCAACTCTCGCTCGCCGAAGGTGTCTGCACGCTGACGTTTCAGTTCGGACAAAACCAAACGGTATCGTTGTACAGTCTGCTCAGATTCTTCAATAAGCTGACTATCGGGAAAAGGGGCTGGGGCGGCATGCACCGTTGCGGATAGACACACGCCGAGAAGAGCAATACACAGGGACTTGCAGAGAACGGGAAACGCGCACATAGAACGAAGCATAAGGAACCTATTATCAGTCGCTTCGTTCAATGTATCAGAATCTCAGACTTCCCCCCAACTGCCAGTAACCGTTTTCGCCTGGATCGGCACTGACCTCAACTCCGGTAGAGTCTGTCGCACGTATAGTCCGGTTACGCAGTTGACCAATTTCAGCATTCAGCCAGACACCCGGACGCCAGCGAAATTCTGCACCAACCCCCATCCGCCAATTGGTGTACGACACCGTCGTAACATCGGCAGGCGTGACACCATCGACTTCCTCTTTCCAGTATCCGCCATCAGGATAGAAACGAGCGTAGGTCGACAATGTCTGACTCCAGCGAGTCTGAATATTCGATTTAGGAAACCCCAACCAGATCTCGGTATCGTTGGTAAGCTTGGTCGCCAGTGCCAGTAACGGACGCGGTTTACGATCGCCAAAATAGCGATTTACCACGAGTCCGTATTGCCAGAATGTCGTGCGTCCAGTGTAGGAGCGTCCACTCAATTCGACGTTCAGATTGAGACTTTCTGTGCCGACTGCGTCCAGATCCGTCATTAAACCCGGCTCGGCCATAAGGTGAAACTCAGTGCTGCCCCTGCGCTTCTGGCGGTAATGAATAGGCACCGACAACCAGATGTATTCGCCTTCGGCTGCGTTCGCTCCCTCCCACCGAAATTCAGTCAATTCCAGTGCAACATCTGACGTCAATGACTCGGTGCCACGATCAGCACGTTCGAGAGGGACAGAGACGGATACCGACGTCGATGCAAATCGACTGCCCGTTCCTTTGTCCGGCGTTCCGGATACATCATGCCCCCACTTAAACGTCGAGGCCTGCGCCTGACTGGCAGCAAGACATACGGCTAAACTAACGAGGATTTTTCGCATATATACTTCCGATGATTTCTTCCACACGAGCGTAACTGCACAGCTGCCCGGATGCGCTTTCCTGCTTACGAGCAATATCAGTCGCAGCGAGCACAGTAGAGACTAATCTCAGGTCGGCCATCACCTGCTTTCGCACTCCGGCCTGTGCCTGACTTTCAGTGTAGTCGGCAATAAAGTCATATGCGTCAGATTCGGCACGTCTTCGTAACGAATCACTTGGTTTACTCAAACCGTTGAGCACATCGCGAACTCCAGCCAATGCGAAGGCATTTTCGTGCTGACCGTCCAACAGCGCATCGCGGATAAGCGTTGCTAAGACATCCGCAGCTCGCCGTACGCAGGAATGTGGCTGACCGGTTGTAGGGATAGATGCCACAGGTTTCTGGATATGTTCGGGTAACCAACTCAGCATAGTTAAGCCTCCATGATCGTCATGACATAGGCAGCAAATACTGCGCCAGCCCAATGTTCGACACGCAACGGAGACCTTTGAGCGCGTCGAAACAAGGCCAGAAGCCTTTAAAAGCAGGAGAAACAGAAACTGAACGGGTAATGGCCGCGGAGGCAGAGGGGGTAGACAGACAGGGCAAAATAGAGAGGGTCGCGACGAAGTATTGACGATACTTCGTCGCAGTGAGTTTAGGGTTCTTAAATCAGGGAAGCTCGTCAGCTTTTTGTCACAGGAGCTGCACTCGCCAGCAGATCACTCAAAGGAACGTTAAACTGATCATCAAATACATTGCCAAACTCCCTCTGCCACTGGCGCAGGCTGCCGACCGCCTTATTATCACTGGTCTGGATTTTCTGTAGCTCTTTCAGCGTTTGCCCTGCAAAGAACTCACTGGCCGTAATGCTCTCCGGCGAGCGCACCCACGCCCAGCGCCCCTCTTCCGTGTATACCACCCAGCCCACTCGGCGAAATTCATTCAGCATATTGGTAACCCTGCCGGCATCGACATCACCGAGAGCACGGCGGATATCCAGTTCCCGACTGATGGATTCTCCATTGCGATTTCCAATCAGCAAAGCGGCAAGTCGTAGCCGCTCGCTCAACGCAAACCGGCCAGCACCGGGCTTACGATAATGACTTAGCCCGTAACTTAACTCCGCCCCGAGCAGCAACAACATCCAGGACACGTAAATCCACAGAAGAAATAATGGCACCGCCGCGAAGGCGCCGTAGATCAGTTGATAGGACGGGAATAAACCAAGCGCACTACTGAACAGAAACTTGCCGAACTCGAACGCCGCCGCAACAATAACCGCCGCAACCGCCGCATGCCCAACCGGCACCTTGCAATTCGGTACCATCAGATACAACACGGTGACCGCAGCCGTTGTCAGCAACCATGGAATCGCACGAGCAAAAACAGTCAGCGCTCCGCCCGGTGTGTCCTGCCAAAGCGGCATAGACGCCAGCACAGACGAAGTCGCGACAGCAGCACCAAACAACAGAGGCCCAAGACTCAACACCGCCCAATAACGAAAAAACGTCTGAATTTTGGAGCGTGAGCTTTCGACATTCCAGATACGGTTAAACTGCCCTTCGATGGTTTGCAGCAACAGGATACAGGTAACGAACAACGCCGCGATACCGATCCAGGTAAGTTGCCGGGCTTGCTCACTAAACTGTTGCAAGTAACCGGTAATCACTTCACTGCCCTGCGGCAAAACGTAACTGAGCAGCTGCTGATTGGCGTCCTGCCCCCATTCCTGCAAAGTTGGAATGGCACTGAGGATCGAGTAGCTCACCGTAATCACGGGAACCAGAGCAAACAGCGTCGTGTATGTCAGTGCGGCAGCCTCTTTGCGCCGCTCCATACTTTCAAACCGTTTCAGGGTTTGCCACAACACTCGACCCACGTGTGCGGGGTCAGGAATAAAACTGGGTTTCATAGGTATCCTTGTTACAATGCGATGCCAATGTCTGATCGTTATTATCTGGAAAAATCATGAGCGATATTACCATTTATCACAATCCCCGCTGCTCCAAGTCACGTCAGACTCTGGCGCTTCTTCAGGAAAAAGGGATTGAACCTACCGTTGTTGAATACCTGAAAGATATCCCGGATGCGGCGACACTGAAGCAAGTTATCGAACAACTTGGAATCACGCCGCGACAGCTGCTGAGAACAAAAGAAGCAGCCTACAAAGAGCACGGATTAAACGCGGATTCTGTGACTGACAAGCAGATCATCGAGGCCATGATCGCGTCACCAAAGCTGATTGAACGCCCTATTGTCATCAAGGGTGATCAAGCCCGTATTGGACGCCCCCCCGAAACCGTTCTGGAGATTCTCTGATGTCTGAACAATATGTACTGGTGCTGTACTACAGTCGCCACGGCAAAACCGCAGACATGGCAAGACTGATTGCTCGTGGAGTGGAGTCTGAAGGCCTTGAAGCGCGTCTGCGAACAGTGCCTGAAGTGTCACCTGTGTCCGAAGCAACCGCACCAGCAGTGCCAGACGAAGGTGCGGTGTACTGCAGCCTGGACGACCTGAAAAACTGTGCGGGCCTGGTTATGGGCAGTCCGACTCGATTCGGAAACATGGCCGCGCCGCTTAAGTACTTTCTCGACACTACCAGCAATCTGTGGCTGACGGGAGCGCTGATAGATAAGCCCGCTGGCGTCTTTACCTCTACCGCGTCTATGCATGGCGGGCAGGAATCAACGCTGATGTCGATGATGACGCCACTGCTTCATCACGGAATGGTCATCGCAGGATTACCATACAGCGAGGCTGGATTATCGACGACGACGACAGGGGGAACACCGTATGGCAGCTCGCATTGGGCCGGGCAAAGCGGTGATCACTCACTGAGTGATGATGAAGTCAGCCTGTGCAAGGCGCAGGGGGCACGAATTGCCCGCCTCGCACGTAAAATAAGCGCCAATTAATCTTCCCACTCACCATCGGTATCGTCGTCGGCGATTTCGGTGGTGACTGTAGAACCGCACTTCACGCATTCACCGTCAATAAACACCACACCGTCTACCTCATACTCAACAGGTGACTTCATACCCAAGTCCACCTCCATACAGGTGTTACACCAGGTTTGCGTCAGAAAGGCTTCCTGATCTTCTTTGTCCCGGGCGTAAAAGTCGCGCTCTGTTCGTTCCATATCACTCGTCTCGATTCGTTATCAATCACATCTCGTTATCAATCAATCCTTCAACACACACCGCTATTAACAGGTGTATCAAAGACAGGCAGGGCTCACTAACCCAATGCGGGGGCTATTCTATGATGATTACAACATCTGTGCATAACGCAATCGACGGGTTCCCCCCATGAGAATACAAAAGAAAATTACGCTTAGCGTCGTGGCTTGTACCCTCGCCGCCGTTATTCTGACTGCCACAGTCACCATAACAACCTCACTCAAGGCGTCGAGCAGCCACTCAGAAGTACTGGTGAAAAACAATCTGAGTGCACAGAGTCAGCAAAAAAAGAGTCAGATCGAAAACTACTTCCGTGATACGGATAAACAGCTGCGCCTGCTCGCGCAAAGTCCATTTATACGCGAAACACTGACAGAGCTGATCGCTGGTTTTGATGCCTATGCGACAGAGGTCAACTTCCGGGATAACAGCAGTCTTATTGAGTACTACGACAACGAGTTCAATCGTCGTTATCAGGACATTACCGGTAAGTCTGCCGATACCGATTCACTGACCGACAGCCTTAGCGACACCGCTTTGGCTTTGCAGACTAAATACATCTCCGAAAACCCAAATCCACTGGGTGAGAAGGATAAAATGGATCGCGCGGATACCTACGCGTACTACGACACACTGCACGAAATGATCCACCCCTACCTGCGTGAGTATCTCACCGGTGAAGGTCTCTACGATGTCTTTCTGGTGTCCGACCGTGGCGACATTGTCTACAGCGTCTACAAGGAGCTGGACTACGCTACGTCCCTGATATCAGGCCCATACAAAGACAGTGGAATAGCCAAAGCCTTTCGCAATGCAATGACCCTTAATGATGGCGACAGCGCCTTCGTTGACTTCAAGCCTTACACCCCCTCGTACGAAGCGGCCGCCGCATTCTTGAGTTCCCCTATTTTTATAGGTGATACGCGCATCGGAGCCATGATCATTCAGCTACCGATTGACGCAATTTCCGCCATTATGAGTAACGATGGCAACTGGCAGAGTGCTGGACTAGGCCAGACCGGTGACAACTTTCTGGTTGGGGACGATCGCCTGCTGCGCTCAGATATGCGTGCCTTCCAGGCGTCTCCCGATGAATTTATGAACGCTATTCCAGCAAGCGTCATTTCTGCAAATGAAAAGAGCGCAATACTTCAACGAGGCTCTCTAGTTGGCTACTTCAATGTAGACAGCGCCACTGTCGATTCTGGGCTAAGCGGGATGACGGGAGCGCAGCGGATAAACGATATGTACGGCACTCAATTGCTCAGTGCCTATGCGCCTGTCGAAGTCTTTGGCAAGACATGGGTACTGATCAGCCAGATGAGTGAGAAAGAAGCCTTCGCTGAAGTCGAAGCCGGAACCAAAGAGTTAATACTCTACAGCATTCTGGCGTCGATCGTACTGGCCATTGGCGGCCTGGTTATTGCTGTTATGTTGGGCGGCTCAGTCACCCGCCCTATTGTTAATTTTATTAAACAGATTCGAACCAGCGCGGCAAATAAAGACCTGTCGGTACGGTTTCCCACAGACGGCTCGGAAGAGGTACGAAGCCTTGCTCTCTCACTCAACGATATGATGGGTGACCTTGATCGTTTTATGGGGCAAGTGAACTCAACCTCAAATAATCTTACTGAGCATGCGCATTCTCTGGAGAAAGTCACTCACTCCACCAGCCAGAAAGTGACGCGACAGAATGAAGAAGTGAATGCAGCTGCTAAAGCCACACGCGAAGTCAGCGAATCCGTCGGAGAAGTCGCGGCTCACGCAGACAATGCAGCGCAACACGTGCGCGATACACGTCAACGAATTATGAACAGCCATCAGCTATCGGCAGATGCTCGACAATCTATACGTCACCTGCGTGACAACATGCAGCGCTCTATGACATCCATTGAAGCGCTGGAAACCGAAAGTGACAGTATTGGAGCCGTACTGGACGTTATTCAGACCATTGCCGAGCAAACCAATCTTCTGGCACTCAATGCCGCTATCGAAGCAGCACGTGCCGGCGAACAAGGGCGTGGCTTTGCCGTCGTTGCAGACGAGGTCAGGACTCTCGCCAGCCGTACCGGAGAGAGTACCGACGATATTCGTAATCGAATTCAGGCCCTACGGAGCCAGGTGCAGAACGTACGCGAAGCCATATCAGCTTCCGAACAAGACACGCGAAAATCGCTGGACGGCATCGAAAAAACCGTTGAAGAAATGGACGAAGTCGCCAACAGCGTGGATGGCATAGAGCAAATGAGTATGCAGATTGCGGCCTCTGCGGAAGAGCAAAGCCAGGTAACATCTGAGATTGAGAAAAACGTCGCTCACGTACGGGATCTCTCTGACGACATTCTTGACTCCACCGCCACCATCAGCACCAGCAGTGAAGAGCTTGGTGATATCGCCAGAGTAATGAAGTCTCACCTGACGCAATATCACTTCAACAAGTCACACCACTGATCCGGGGCACTACTGATCCAGTGCTCCTCTGGTCTAGGCCACAGCAGATCCGGAGCCCTTCTGAATAATGCAGTGACGATAACGGCTGGCAGGAAAGCGACAGTTCAAGACGCAACTTTGAAGATATAATGGACTACCGGCGCGAACACTCTGTTTCGCGCAGGTTTCACAGACACAGGATCTGGGCTCTCGCCAGCATTCACTCTCTCAGCGTCTGCTCGGCCCTTTTATTTAAACCTCATGTCCGTTATAAACTATACAAATCCATTACATTAACAACGGCTGAATCATGATCACTTTGCATCACTTGGAAAACTCACGTTCACAACGAATCCTGTGGCTCCTGGAAGAGCTGGGCGTGGACTACGAAATTAAACTCTACAAGCGCGATGCAAAAACCAATCTGGCACCGAAAGAGCTGAAAGCGATTCATCCTCTGGGCAAGTCCCCTCTTATTACCGATGACGGTCAGGTCGTTGCTGAATCCGCTGTGATCATTAACTACCTGATCAACAAGTACGACGCCGATAAGAAGTTCTCCTCAAGTGACGCGAAATCTGCACAACAAGCAGACTACTGGTTGCACTTTGCCGAAGGCTCAATGATGCCGTTTCTGGTTATGACTCTGGTCTTCAACAAAATCAAAACAGCCCCGATGCCTTTCTTTGCGCGCCCAATCGCTCGCAAGATCGCGGATCAGGTAATGAATACCTTTCTGGCACCGAACGTAGAAAATACTCTGCGTTATGTCGAAGCACATCTGAGCCAGAACACATGGTTTGCAGGTGAGACTATGTCTGCCGCTGACTTTCAGATGATTTTCCCTCTGGAAGCCGCCATGACCCGTTCAGATGTCGCCAGTAAGCTTCCAGCGATTAATGCTTGGGTTAAAAAGGTTCACGCTCTGCCGGCCTATCAGGCGGGACTGAAAAAAGGTGGTCCATACGACTACGCCTGAACTAACTGATCCTTTTTGCCTCAAAATCAGGCACCTCCCCAGGGGGTGTCACCTCACCGTTCGTGCGAAACAAGAGATAAGATTTGATGACCTTTCTGAAAAGAAGCTGGTTTCTGTGGTTAGCTGTACTTACTGGTTGTGCTACAGCAGGTTTTCATTCACTGGATAGTGAAGCCCTCTTTGGTAAGTCACTGAATGTTGAACGGCGAGCCGACTTCGCCAGCGACGAAGCAGCTTGGTTCCGCGATGAAATCAAACCTATCCTTGATCAACGTTGTGTCGTCTGTCATGCCTGTAATGATGCACCCTGCCAACTGAAGCTGACATCCCCCGAGGGCATCATGCGCGGGGCGACACCGGTCAAAGTCTACGACGGAACACGATTGTTAGCCGCAGAGCCAACCCGCCTTGGCATCGATGCCACCTCGACATCAGAGTGGCGGGAGAAAGGCTTTCATCCAGTACTCAACGAACGAACGCAAAGCCCGGATATCAACCTCCAGAACTCTCTGATGTATCAGATGTTATCCCTTAAAAAGGACGCCCCTCAGCCACAAGGCGTTTTATTAAGCGATGACTACGACCTGTCGTTGAATCGCGAGCAAACCTGCCCGACACGTGAAGAATTCGACGAATACGCTCAGCAGCATCCGCATTGGGGAATGCCATACGGACTCCCGCAAATCAGCGAGTCCGAATACGATACTCTGGTAGAGTGGTTACGCTCTGGCGCACCCATGTCGCCGCAAAAAAGTCTGTCTGCCGGCATTAAACAACAGGTAAAAGACTGGGAAACCTATCTCAACGATGACAGTCTGAAACAGCAACTAGCAAGTCGCTATATGTACGAGCACCTGTTTCTTGCCAGCCTCTACTTTTCAGACGAGCCTTTATTTCGTGGAATTGAGCCTCGACAGCGTCCTGATTACTTTTTCCGCTTGGTTCGCTCCTATACACCACCAGGCCTCCCAATTGAGATCGTTGCTACCCGACGCCCATACGATGACCCGGGTGTAAAACGTATTTACTATCGACTGAAACCCATCGATGAAACCATCGTTGCCAAAACTCATATGCCCTATCGTCTGAATGATGAGCGAATGAGTTGGATGCAATCATTGTTTAATGAGCCAGAGTACGAAGTTAGCGCTTTACCCAGCTACGACGCCGCTACGGCTTCGAATCCTTTCGTCGCTTTTCATGATCTACCGGTGACGTCCAGATACCGTTTTATGCTGGAAGAAGCGGAGTACATTATTCGAGGCTTTATTAAAGGGCCAGTCTGCCGCGGACAAGTCGCATTAAATGTTATCGATGATCACTTCTGGGCTGTTTTTATCGACCCTGACGCGATGGATTCAGATGATTTATCCGCATTTTTGAAAGAGCAAAGCAATAACCTGCGCTTACCGGGCGAGGCCGAGAGTAACTCAGGCATTTTGACCAACTGGCTACGCTACTCGAAACTGCACGGCAAATATTTAGATGCTAAAAATCAAAAAATCCGGGAGGCCTTTCCTGATGGTCAAAAGCTAAATCTTGACCTGATTTGGGACGGTGACGGCCACAATCCGAACGCTGCACTCACTATTATTCGTCATTTCGACAGTTCTTCTGTGGAGAAAGGTTTCGTAGGCCAACCGACTAAAACAGCCTGGGTCGTCGATTACACCTTGCTTGAGCGGATTCATTACCTCCTTGTAACGGAATTCGATGTCTACGGTAACGTTGGTCATCAACTTATGACCCGCCTGTATATGGACTTTCTTCGAATGGAGGGTGAACACAATTTCCTTACCTTCTTACCGCAAGAAAAACGCATTGAACTCGCTAACTATTGGTATCGGGATGCCAGTGACGAAGTAGAGGAGTATCTGGTTAATTACGAAGACAAGGTAATTACCGATCCGGCCATTGATTATCAAACATCGGATCAGAAAACAGAACTCTACGGATTGCTGAAAAATCACTTAACAGGAGCGCTTTCGATGCGCTTCCAACTGGCTAATTCTGTTACGCCAGAACGCCTGTCGACTCTGTTGCCGATCAACTCCATTAAGGGTGAGGCCGCAACCTTAATGCCAGAAATATCGTACGTTATGGTTGAGCGCGTAATCGGAGAACCTCAGGTATTTACGTTGATGCGTGCCAGCGGTCATACCAACCTGACTGGATTATTGTACGAGGAGAATAATCGTCTACCAGAAGAAGACTACCTGACCATTGTTCCCGGCATTCTGGGCACTTACCCCGCCGCTATTTATCACCTACCTGAATATAAGCTCGGTGACTTCGTAAGTGGTATTCGTACTCTGGATTCAGAGCAGGGCTACAAAGAGTTTGCCGATGAGTTCGCGATCAGAAGAACTGACACTTCCTTCTGGAAATACAGCGATACCTTGCACTCGTGGTTTAAGAAAGATCGACCACTCGCTTACGGTGTACTGGATTACGCGAGACTAGAAAATCGCTGACCAATATCTCAAGTAGGACATTCAGCAGACATAAAAAATGCCGCTAAACAGCGGCATTTTTTATTGTGATCAAATCAGCGTCTCGCGATCACCCATACTGCGTGAATGATGCCGGGCAGATACCCCAAAAGAGTCAGTAGAATATTTAGCCAGAACGCACCACCTATACCTACTTGTAAAAACACACCTAGAGGGGGCAGCAGTACTGATAACAGAATTCGAAGAAGATCCATAGTCAACTCTCCATTAAGAACGTGTACACTTATGATACAGTTCTTAACAGAAAGTTCAGTCTGGCTTAAGGTGCCTTAAAGTCCCGCGTTAGTCAGCAACTCTTCGATGTCGCCATCAGAGGGAATTCGGAAGCTGGAAGTAGTATCAACAACTTCACCCGCTGGATTAATCAGGTACTTGTGGAAATTCCAACGAGGGAATTGGGACTGGCTCGCCACTTCCTTAAACAAAGTGTGAGCATCGTCGCCCTTTACCGGTACTGTCGAAAGCATCGTGAAAGTCACACCGAAGTTCTTGTAGCACACATCTGCAACTTCAGCCTCGTCTTCCGCCTCTTGATTGAACGAGTCAGACGATACACCAAGAACGACCAAACCGCGCTCTTTGTACTTCTGGCTAATCGCTTCCAGATCTTCAAATTGGTCGGTGAATCCACAGTGGCTCGCGGTATTGACCAGCAGCACAGGTTTGCCCGCTGTGACATCGCACAGGTTCAACATCTTACTGCTGTGCAGCTGCTTCATCGAATGATGGTACAACTCAGGGCACGTCTCAGGATAAGCAGACTCCCCCTCCGCGAAAGCAGGTAAAACTGTTGAACCAGCAACTGCAATGGTAGTAAGAGCAAGTAAGCGAATTGACCGTTTCATGATAATCTCCGCGTTGATTTGAACCAGCATAGCAAAAACACGCAGCACCGTCAGGAGATCCCATGGCACTGAGACACTTCATCACGCATAAGATTGCCAAGCTCGAAAAAGAGCCAGCTGCAACGGTGACTTACAGCGAACTTTCCGGCGATGTTGATGACGAGAGCCTGGCAGACTACTACCAGCGCTGCGCTTCCCAGTTGAAAGGCACCCTACTGCAACGCAGCGGTAAGCGATACGGCGTGTTCAATCCCGAGAGCCCGTCTTTCAGTGCGTTAATACGCAACTGGCAAAAAGACAGTATGCCTTTTGCCAGCTGGGCAAAGAAAGCGGTCGCCCATCTAAGCGCAAGTCTGGATAGTACAGATTTATTGATGGATGGATATCTGGCGCTTTTCCATGAAGAACTTGCCGACGCCGATAAGCTCTACATCTTCCACTTAAGATACAAAGACAGTGTGACAGTGGACGCCAACCTGAATCTGTCGGAAACCCGATACCTGGATTTCTCGAGCACTGGTTTCGGGCTGGTGATCAACCTAACGGACTGGGCTCAGGACGAAGACGCCAAATACATCACGTTCTCGTTTGGCCGAGGTGACCGACCTCTGCAGAACAGTATGCTGGATGCCATTGGCTTTACCGATACTCTGAATACCACTGCAGAAACCGAAGAGTTTCTCGAAATTGTCGACTCCTACAGCCGTACACTCCCGGAAGATCAGGCGTTTGAATATAAGTCGAAGGTTGTCGACTACTGCATTGAGCAGGACTTAAAAGGCGAGCCCGTGGTCTTTGATGAGCTAGAACATCATCTCGACAACGAAACCAACGTCAAACCCGCCGAAGCCTTTTCGCACTACCTGATTGAGAAGAAGAAAGAGCGACGCCAACAACCAGCACCTAACGCAACGCCGGAGAAGCTGGTCGCCGCTGGCGCACCGGTTGCCGATGTCGCGGATGCCGTTAAAGCCGAACTCATCCCAGACAGGAAAAAACTTAAAGGATTTATTCGATTCAGTGGCAAAAACAAAGACCTGAGCCTGAGCTTTTCTGCGGCATTGCTCGGTAACGACATCGAGTACAATCCAGCCAACAAGTCTCTGCTGATTCACAAAGTACCAGAAAGCCTGTTGAAACAGCTTTCTGATAAGTCGTCTGATCAGCACGATTAATCACAAAAAAGCCCGGCGATGCCGGGCTTAGATTTCACTCGTTAACCATCAGTCTTCAAACTGCTGATAGCTGTCTATCGTGACAGCCGCGCTACCATTCATAAAATCGCCGTCATGTGGCCACAGGAATGCCGTCCACGGAGTCAGTGCCAGTGGATTGATTACATAGGTGTTATCAATCACCTGGTAGTTAATATCGAAGCTGATGCCCGCAATACTGTTGGAAGAAGTCTCCGTCCACTGAGCGGCCTCACTACATGCCGATTCACCTTCTGAGCAGGCATTCACATACATAGTGAACACGTCTTCGGTATTGATGATCGCACCAAGCGATTCCGTTACTGTGTCGCCGTTATTCTGGTAGAAGCGGTAGTACTGAACCTGACGCTCTTCCTCATCATAGAAAGTAAAAATATTCTCGGTGTAGATAAAGCCATCATCACCCTGCTCCGTGACCTGCTCGCCATACTCTAAACCAATGCAGTTTGCGATTGCAGTATCAACAACACCTGAGTTACCCAAATTCGTATAGTCCAGACCAAAGCTGTAAGTCAGCTCTGGTGCGTCAGCAAAACTGGTGCTGTCACTGACCTTCACACCCTCCAGTGTGAGCGTCGTGCTCTCGCCTACAGGGGTTGTTACACGGCTACCCTCAGCGGTAAGGGAACGGTAATTACTTGCGAATACAACAGTCAGATCGGTCAGAGTAGTCGGCGTAACACCGCTTTCATCTGCATTGCCCGTTTCCGTCAAGCTCGCCTCGTAGCCGGTCTCGGTCGCAGTGAGTTCGTAGTCCTGGCGCCACTCACTATCACAGCGGGTCAGTTCGTATATTCCCTGCTCATTCGCGATCACTTTCACAAATTCACGGGTCATACCCGTGTACTTGTAAGGATTCATGCTGTCTTCAGCATTCGGAAAGTTGGTGTTCTCTTCAGACACTATCATCCAGATGCCTTCTGGAGATTCCGAGCTCAGGCTTCGGTCGACCAGTGGCAGTCCAGTAAATCCCTGAGGAAAACAACCGGCAAGCGAGCTGCTAACGCCGACGATGACTGCTGTCGCCAAACCGCGACGGAGTGTTGAAGACATAAGTGAATCCTTGAATGTTGTTATTCGAATCTGACAACAGAATACCTGATAAACGCCTGTCTATTATCTCAACAGGAGTAAAGTGGCCTCATTGGTGCCATCTAACAGAGACATAATGCGCCACCCAATAAAGGGTTAGACATGAAGGTCCAGCCCCTCCCCCTCGTAACCTGGACGGTTAATAGGCTTTCTGCCAACCTCAGGGCTTCATATACGCGATGAACTCTGCAAGGATGCACCAATGAATACGATTCCTGACTGGCGAGTGCCACTGAAAAATACGTTCGGCTTCGACAACCTTCGCGAGGGCCAACAACCGGTGGTCGAAGCCATACTTGCCGGACGCTCTGCCGCGGCGATTTTCCCCACCGGGTCAGGCAAATCACTGTGCTACCAGCTACCCGCGCTCTTACTGCCTCACCTCACCTTAGTGGTTTCGCCGTTATTAGCATTGATGCAGGATCAGGTGGCGTTTCTGCGTAGCAATGGCGTTGCGGCGGCGAGTCTCGATTCCACCCTCAGCCGTGAAGAACTCAACACCACCCAACAAGGGGTTCGCAACGGTGACATTAAGATTCTGTTTATCTCGGTAGAGCGGTTAAAGAACGAACGCTTCCGCGAATTTATCAGAGGTGTTGCCATCTCTCTGTTGGTCGTCGACGAAGCCCACTGTATTTCAGAATGGGGACACAACTTCCGCCCGGATTATCTGAAGCTGCCGCATTGGCGTCGGGAATTTAACATCCCGCAATCATTGCTCTTAACCGCCACGGCAACCCAGCCGGTAGTTCAAGACATGCAACGGCACTTTGAAATCGCAGAATCGGATGTCATCAGTACCGGGTTTTACCGCCCAAACCTTCGCTTGTTAGTACAGCCAACTCCGGTACACGAGCGCTTAAACAAATGTGCTCAGTGGCTTAATCATCTGATTAATAAAGGCGAACCCTTTGGCAGCATTATTTACGTCACCCAGCAGAACACCGCCGACGACGTCGCCAGCCAGTTAAACCAAATGGTTTCAGTGCCGGTAGAGTCCTATCACGCGGGTTTGCCTAGCGATACGAGGCAGGAAATCCAACAGCGATTTATGAGTGGTTCGACACCCTGCATCGTGGCCACGATCGCCTTTGGCATGGGCATTGATAAAAGTAACATTCGTCAGGTACTGCATTACGACCTGCCTAAATCCATTGAAAACTACAGCCAGGAAATTGGTCGCGCCGGGCGTGACCGCAAGCCCTCAGATTGCGTATTACTGGCCGACTTATCAGGCCTGACGGTATTAGAAAATTTCACCTACGGCGATACGCCCACACTCGGTGCGATTAAGCGATTACTCACAACGATCAGCACAGACACCGCTGTAAACAGTAATGGCTCTGGCCGTTGGGAAACCATGATGCAGCCGCTGTCCAACCAGACGGATATCCGCCCGCTGCCCCTAAAAACCTTACTCGTGCATTTAGAAATGGCCGGGCGCATTACCCCACTCTACAGCTACTACGCCGAATACCGATTTAAACCAGAATCAGAAAGCGCCCTGCTTTCGCAGTTTAGTGGTGAACGACAAGCCTTCATTCAGACCCTGTTTGACCACAGCAAAAAAGGACGCGCCTGGTATAGCCTCGACATGGATGCCTTAATTCAGAGCCTCGGCCCAGATGCACGCTCGCGAGCCCTCACCGCACTCGAATACTGCGCAGAGCAACAGTGGCTGACGCTTGAAATTAAGCAGATGACCGAAGTGTATGAAGTAAAACCGTGGCAGGTCTCAGACACTGATTTAATTGCTGGTGAATTACACCAGAGCTTTATGGCGCACCAAAACAGCGATATTCAACGCCTGCACAACATGGTGAACCTGTTTCAGTCGCAGCAATGTTTAAGCCGACAACTGGCGGTGTATTTTAATGATCACTCCATGACTCAAGACTGCGGACATTGCTCGGTCTGCATGGGTAAATGGCAGTCCTGGCCACAGAACAGTGTCGCTACCGCACCGGAGCCTACAGAGATTCAAGGGATGCTGTCTGAGTTTAATCAAGCGTATCAGGCAATGTTTAAGCAAATGCCTGAGCCTGAGACTCAGACCCGCTTTTTAAGTGGCATGACCAGCCCCTGGCTGACCAAAGTGAAAGCGAAGAAAATTGCAAATTACGCCGCACTGGAGCAAGTGCCGTATGCGGATGTTTTAAAAGCGCTTAAAGCTTGATACTGAAGGCTGAAGCCTAACGTTAAGACTTCTTCCCGGCATTATCCGCGATGCGACGAATCACCCGCGATGCAGCAACAAAACCAAAGGTCCCCGTCACCATAGTGGCAGAGCCAAAACCGCTGTTGCAATCTAGGCGGGTACTTTCGCCTGCGAACGCCTTGGTCTGGCATACGGTGCCATCACTACTCGGGTACACCAGCTGCTCGGTAGAGAACACACACGGGATGGAGTAATTGCGTGAAGCATTACGCGAAAACCCATATTCCCGGCGCAGCAATGAACGTACCTTACGCGCCAACGGATCATTAAAGGTTTTATTCAGATCACCGATCTGGATCTGAGTCGGGTCGGTCTGGCCGCCAGCGGCACCGGTCGTAACGATACGGATCTTACGACGCTTACAAAACGCAATCAGCGCGGCTTTGTTCTTTACACTGTCGATGCAGTCGATCACGTAATCCATATCCGGCGTGATCTGCTCTTCCAGGTTCGAGGCCGTGATAAATGCCATACGAGCATCGACGTCAATCTCAGGATTAATATCTTTCAACCGCTTAGCCACCGCCTCGCACTTAAGCGTGCCGACGGAACTGGTCATGGCATGAATCTGGCGATTGGTGTTCGTGACGCAGATATCGTCCATATCGATCAGCGTGATCTTGCCGACGCCAGTCCGCGCCAGCGCTTCCGCCGCCCAACTTCCTACACCACCAATGCCAATCACGCAGACGTGCGCATCGTGCAAGCGCTGCAGGCCGTCAGCGCCGTATAAGCGGCCGATACCGCCAAAGCGGTCGAGGTAAGAAGGGGTCATATCGATATTGAAACTGTTACAACTAAGTGGGCAGATTGTAGCCTAGCACGACCATGCATCATAGCCGCGCTGCTCACGCTTTCGCCTTACGCAAATTCAAAGCTCGCCAAGGAAAGAAATAGACACTGTACACCATGAGAAAACCGACCCACGGCTCAAGCTCCAAAGCCTGAAGCGCAGCAAACGCTATGATCAATAGGTGCATACGCACAACATTTCGATAAGGGCCCGTGAATAGCTGCCCCACAGGACGTTGACTGGCTTGCGCGGCATTAATGCTATTAGCTTCCAGTGCTCCAGACTGCTCATCCATGACTGGAGTATTTTCAAATCTTGATTTGAACTCTGGTAATCGAAAGGCTTTGATTCTGCAATAAGCATAGGGATGACGAACAAGCCATAAACCGGTACCAGCTCTGTTACGGCAACAGAAAGCAACCCCGGTGGATTCATAAACAGCTCGTGAAACTCGACCGTTTCAACCGCCGGAACTGGGAAAAAGCTTGAAAGAAAACTGGCATGCCCAGCGTGAAATCCGCAGAAATGTAGTGAAAAGAAGACCAGTAGAAACAAAGACCCGAACACACCTACACCAAGCAGCGTCGCCTTTCGAGGCATCTCTGATGAGGGCCTATCAAGCCGGGATACCAAGCCCAGACCACCGACAATTGTCAGAAGAATAGTCAGACATCCGATGAGTAAGCTACTCAGCCACAAACTCCATATCAGATCGGTCGTCTGCCACCCTGTATACCATGCGAGAGCCAAGCCTAAGCAAAACGCTAAGCCATCTGGAACATAGCTCGACGGTGACACTCTTTTATCTTGTTGGGGGTTCATATTCTATCCCTGAATCATAACGCCGCACTTTACGAAAAATATGGAGCCTAGCGTAGTAAATACAACAGCAGCACTTCGTTAGCTGATACTCCTTGTTAAACTACCAGATGTCGTCTTGCGGACTAATCTATACCATTCGCTTCAGACCAAACTCTCAAATTCTCCAGAATTTCCAGTGCACTACACCCGAACTCAGTCAATTCGTATGTGACTGCCACCG
>PDUK01000076.1 GCA_006212115.1 Thalassolituus sp.
CGGCTTATGCGACCGCCAAGGATGGCGGAAGTGCCGATAATGCAGGAGCAATTATCGGCCAAAGTGGCGAATATAAAGACGTTGCTGGTTTTTGCCGCAGCGCCACCCTCGACGACATCAAAGCCAATGACTACGTCCTCACACCGGGCCGCTACGTCGGTGCGGCCGAAATCGAAGACGACGGCGAACTGTTCGAAGAAAAAATGCAGCAACTCACCCAAACCCTGTTTCAGCAGATGGCCGAAGCGCAGGAACTGGATGCCGTAATTAAACAGAACCTGAAGGGGCTGGGTTATGGGGAGTGAGTGGAAAAGGGTCCTGATATCAGATGTTTGCGACTTGATCGTAGATTGTGTCAACAAAACAGCGCCCGTAGTCGAGTTTGAAACGCCATTCAAGATGCTTCGTACTCCTAACGTCAAAGGTGGGCGAGTTTCTACCGATGATTGCCGATATGTCACTGCTGAAACTTTTGAAAAATGGACTAGGCGTTCGACGGTTCTCCGTGATGATGTTCTTTTGACTCGCGAGGCTCCACTGGGCGAAGTTGGAATTGTTAAAAGTGACGAGTCATTGTTTCTGGGTCAAAGGCTGATGCAATACCGTGCGAATAAAGAGGTACTCAATCCAGATTTTCTTGCATATTCGTTTTTGTCACCAGATTTACAGCATCAGTTTAGAATGCATGAAGGATCTGGTTCCGTAGTTAGTCATATTCGGGTTGGAGATTGTTCCAAGTTTGAACTGAATATTCCGCCAATAGATGTCCAAGAAAAAATAGCGAATATTCTGTCCACCCTTGATCAGAAAATCGCCCTCAACCGCCAGATCAACACCACCCTCGAATCCATGGCGCAGGCGCTATTTAAAAGCTGGTTTGTGGATTTTGACCCGGTGATCGACAACGCCCTCGCCGCCGGACATGAAATCCCAGACGAGCTGGCCGCCCGCGCCGCCAGACGAGATGCACTGCGCCAGCAGACCAACAAAACCACCAACAAAACCACGGGGGCCACCGGCGCCGTAAGCGTAGAACAGGGCCTGCCTGACACTGGTTTATCAGACCAGCGCCTGCCGCCTGAGATACAACAACTCTTCCCGGATAGGTTTGTTTTTACCGAAGAAATGGGTTGGGTGCCGGAGGGGTGGGAGGTAAAAACCATTGGTGATGTCGTGAACCGCTTTTCGGTAGGAAAAAAGTTTTCTCAGAAAACCGTTTTTGATTCTGGAGAGGTTCCAGTTCTTGACCAGGGTAAGTCTGGGATTATTGGTTTTCATAATGAGAAGCCTGGAGTTTTGGCATCGCCCAATGATCCCATCATTGTTTTTGCAAACCATACTTGTTACATGCGCCTAGTGATGCATGACTTTTCAGCAATACAAAATGTATTGCCGTTCAAGGGGAAATCAGTGGATGTCTACTGGTTGTTCTATGGGACGCTTGGGAAGCAACAATTCAATGAATACAAAGGACATTGGCCAGATTTTGTCATTCATAATTTAGTACTGCCAAAGAATCATCTAGATCGCGTATTTGGAGAGTATGTATCCGGGATGTGCAAAGGCATCTATGAACGAGATATACAGAATGAATCTTTGGCAGACCTCCGCGACTCCCTTCTTCCCAAACTCCTGTCCGGGCAGATCACCCTCCCGGACGCCGAGCAACAACTGGCTGAGGTGTTGTAAGCCATGATGATTCTCAGGGACGAGATGTTCGTATGACCGTACCTTCTCAACGTTTATTGATTGCCGTTATCGGCTCTGCCAGCAATTCATTGCCTGAACGCCAGCAACAGCTGGCGCTTGAGGTTGGCCAGCAGGTGGTTGATTCTGGCTGTAGGCTGATTTGCGGTGGCATGGGCGGGGTGATGATGTATGCCGCTCAGGGCGCGCATCAGTCGGCCCAGTATTGCCCCGGCGATGTGATTGGTTTGCTGCCGTCGTACCAAAAAACCGAGGCGAACCCTTTCATTGATATTGCCCTGCCCACCGGGCTGGGTGTCGCCCGTAATGCGGTGCTGATGGCGGCCTGTGATGCGGTGATTGCACTCGACGGTGGCTCCGGCACCTTATCTGAGATTGCTCTGGCCTGGCAGATGCAGAAGCCGATTGCGTGCATCGGCGATGAGGGCTGGCATCAGCGCCTTGATTCTCTGACGCTGGATCAGCGTCGGGACGATACCATCTGTGTGCTCGATTCGCTGGCGGAGTTAACTGAATTTCTCGCGCAGTTGCGCCATGGCGAAAGCACTTCCTATGAGGGTATACAGCTCAGTGGCGCTGGCCGTCACTCGTCAGAATCGTTGAGTTTACTGGAGCAGTATCTTAAGCAGGGTTTTTCTGAGCAGAGTCTTTCTGAGCAGTGCCATGATCATACGTATGAGCTGCTGGGGCAGGGCTCTGAGGGGGCGGTGTTTGCCTGTGGCCCGACGATTTTTAAAGTCTTTTATCGCAGCGATTTCACCATGTTGCTGTTTACGCATCTCTGCCAGATTTCTCAGTGTCTGCATTCGGCGGGTGTCGATGATTATTCACCGGTGCCGCGCTTTGCTGTGCATAAAGGCGAGTATCTGGTTGTGAGCTATCCGCGTTTTGAGTCTGAGCCTTATTGCGGCGGTGAGTCTGCGCGCATGGTCAGTTTTTTGTGCGCTATGCATCGGGCCGGTGTCTGCCTGAGTAATGTGAAAGCCGAGAACTTCCGAACCGATGTTAAAGGTAATCTGGTGTTTATTGATATTGGCCGCGATCTGATGCCGTTCAGCGATGTGATGTTTCTGAGTATGTGCAAGCGGGCTTTTTTAACCGTGCATTTCAGTCAGCACCCTGCGTTTAAAGCGATGTGCAGCTACACCAATGATCACGAGGGTTTTATGCCAGTGACTGATCATGATGGCAATGACCTGAGCGCAGAGCAGGTTACGAATCTATTCGGCGAGTTTTATCAGGAGGTACGCCGTGGTTGTGAATGAGTCTGGCATTAGTCATGGCATTGGTCATGGCATTGGTCATGGGGTTGATCATGGGATTGGTCAGTTGGATTTCAGCGCTTACCTGAAGGATCTTGCTGCTTTTATCGCTATGGAATCAGTCAGTGATCACGCGCAAGGCAACGCTGCGGTAGTGACATTCCTGCAGCAGCGGTTGGCGGCCATCGGGTTTGAGGTAGAGATACATGGCGCAGAACAGACAGACCAGCCGCTGATTATCGCCCGACGGGTGAAAAACACCGGCCCTGTGCTGGTGATGTATAACCACTACGATGTTGAAGCCATTGCTGAGTCTGAGCAGTGGTTGTCAGAGCCCTTTACCTTGACCGCGCGCGATGAGCGCTTATGGGCGCGTGGCATTGCCGATAATAAGGCGGTGCTGCTGGCGCGGTTAGCGGTGCTTGAGGCACGTATTGAGCAGGGCAAGCCGCTGCCTGATCTGGTGTGGCTGATTCAGGGTGAAGAAGAAGTCGGTTCGCCAGTCGCTCATGAATTAATGCCGGATATTCTGGGGTCGTTGAAGGCGTTTATCTGTCTTGAAGAAACAGGCTATGTGCGCGACGGCGTGCCGCTGATTTTTTATCGCGCACCAACGGGCGAGGCGGCATCTGGCCTGGCTGCTGATGAGTGGCTCTCGTCGTTAAATTCCGCACTGTATGCCGGTGCCGGGCGTTATGAAAACCGTACCCTGAGCAAATTCGGGCCATGCCCTATGGTGAGCAACCTGCCGGTGGGGGCCATGTATCTTGGGTTTGGCCCCAATGATTATCAGGCCCGTATTCATCGTGACAACGAGTCGATGAGCGAGACGTTACTGCAGCAATACCTCTGTGTGTTCGACGGTTTTCTCGACTGGACCATCAGCACCCTTACTCATACCGGAACCTGCACCGGCACTGGCAACGAATGTGTGGCGTAATTCTGCTGGCTGGCCCAGCCGCTGCTGAGCGTTTGCCTGAGTGCTTAGAGCGCCTTCAGCATCGCGGGCCTGATGCCAGTGAAACATGGCGCAACGGTGATCTGGCGATCGGCTTTGCCCGGTTAGCGATTAATGATCCATCAGCGGCGGGTGGGCAGCCGTTTGTTTATGGTGATTTTGTCAGCGCCGTGAATGGCGAAATATTTAATTCGGTGCCGTTGCGCAGCCGCTACAGACTTGAGTTGTCGTCGGACAACGATTGCCATGTGATTCCGGCGCTGTTGCTGCAACAGGGGATTAACGCCGTGACTGAGCTGGATGGCTTTTTTGCCGGTGTTATTTATGACCAGAAAAATCACAGGCTTTATTGTCTGCGTGACCCTGTGGGTAAAAAGCCGCTGTTTGTCGGGCGCTCGGGCAATGAAGTATTTGTCAGCAGTGAACTGAAAGCGCTGGATCGCGTTGATGAGTTTCAGGAAGTGCCGTCGGGCGTTTGCCAATTGAACCTGCTCACGGGGGAGTTAACCCCTGTGGTGACGAATACGCTGGCTGCTCATGCTGGAATAACGATGCCGTATGCAGAGAAGCTGAGTCACTTGCGCAATTTGTTAACGAATGCGGTGAATAAGCGTTTGCCTGCCGCGCAGGAGCCATTTGGTGTGTTTCTCAGTGGCGGACTGGACAGTTCGATTGTGTCGGCGTTGATACATGCGCAGCGTCAGAACGCGGTTTATTACACCCTGTCATCAGGTGATGCAGAGGATGAATATTACGTTCGCTTATTGGCCGACACGCTGGGCTTGCCTGCATTGCGCGTTGTCCCTCTGCCTGCAGCAGATGAGTTGAATGCACTTATCCGCTCTCTCGTTCACACGACGGAAAGCTTCAATCCATCGGTCATCAGCAATGGGTTGTGTACTTATCTGTTGGCTCAGGCCGCGAGCAAGGATGGCCTTAAGGTCGTACTCTCCGGAGAGGGGGCTGACGAATTGTTTGGTGGGTATCACTATTTTTCAGCGGATGGTCCGTGGCAGGAAACCCGTGCACAGTTGATTGCTGATTTACGCAATACAGAGCTGCGCCGTGTCGATTTAACCTGCATGGCCCATGGCATTGAAACCCGCTGCCCGTTTATGGATCGTGATCTTGTGACTTGGGCGATGGGGCTTAGGTATGGCGATCTCTATCGGCGCTCAGCGACTGAAAAACGGAATAAGCTGATTCTGCGCGAAGCGATGGAAGCCTGTTTGCCCGACGAAATTGTATGGCGCAACAAAGTCTCGTGTGATGTGGGCAGCGGCATGCGCCAGCGGGTGGTCGGGCACCTGCGCCGTGAGCATAGCTCTGAGCGGGAGGCATTGAAGGCAATCTGGAAGGAGCAGTTTGCAGAGCGCTATCCATCGCAGGATGCGCATCCGTATTTTTCGGCCTACCCGGTATTTGATGATCTGATTGACCGGCGAGGAGCTACACACCGATGAGTGGTTATTCGTCTGTGATGGATCGGGTTCATCAACTTATGCTGGATGAGTTCAGGTCGGTGCCTTTTCACAACCTGTTTTATCTTGGCTTGTGCCAGGCCGGTAGGGCTGATTCTCCAATAGGTGGCACCTGTTCTGATAAGGTGCTGCATTTCCGTGATCGTTTGTCTGCACGGGGAATTCAGGCCCGGCTGCACAGTGCGTTTATCAATGGGCAGAACTGCCATCGGGTGCTGGTGCTTGATCTGGAAGGTGAGCGCTATTTTGCTGACGTCGGTAATGGCTGGCCGAGTGTGCGCTTATTTCCTGCTGAGCGCGATTCGTCTTACTCGGCGTATGGCATTGAGTTTTTGTCTTATCGTAACGGCGACTGGTTGAATATATATCACCGAAAAGAAGGGCGTAGCAGCTTGTCCGTCCGTATTCCGCTGACGCTGATGGAGGAAGAGCAGGTTGAGCTTGCGATTCAGA
The DNA here is from genome assembly GCA_006212115.1 of Thalassolituus sp. Classification (GTDB taxonomy): domain Bacteria; phylum Pseudomonadota; class Gammaproteobacteria; order Pseudomonadales; family Oceanobacteraceae; genus Thalassolituus. Next base: position 5,862 of record PDUK01000076.1, read on the forward strand.
ATCGCTTTGATGGGGCGACCGGATATCCCTTTGATGATGGTATCCGTTTTGCGCAGGTGTTGGGCGATGCGTTTGTGTTTCTGAAACGTGACAGGCTCAGAATTTTCAGGGCATACAGGGATGTGGAGACCATCGCTTTACCTGAATGGCGCGATCAGATTGCTGCTCTTGAGACCCGCTTCGGGATCACTTTATCGGATGTGAATATTGCGAAGCGGGCGTTTGCCGGGAGTCTTGTGCAGGGATGTCAGTTATGAACATTCCGGTGGTTGTCATTATTGCGACTTCAAAGCGCCGCACCTCGCTGCTGCTTGAGCGTGCGTTGCCGTCGGTATTCAGACAACGGGCGGTGAAGCCTGAGCGCGTTTACATTGTTGATGATAACCAATGCGAACAGGAGCATGAGGCCATAAGGCTCGGGGTACGGCAGTTGCGTGCCGGTATGTTCAAGGTAATGTTTCCTGGTAATGCTGGTGATGTTCCTGATGACTGGTTCCCGACTCAGGTTATCCGTAATCATCGCACGCACGGGCATTCCGGCTCGGGTGCCTGGAATTCAGGGGCTCTGGCTGCCTGGAAAGCTAAGGAGACTTCATCGCCTCAGTATCTGGCGATACTGGATGACGATGATGAGTGGTATCCGTCGTATCTGTCGTCCTGTTATCAGCTGAGTCAGCAAGGAGTGACCCCGGCTGCAGCGGTAGTGACGGGCTTTCATCGCCGTACGGATAGCCATGATGAAGTCGTCAGTGTTGGTAATGCTGAATTAACCGTTGAGCAGTTTTTCGTCGGCAATCCGGGGTGGCAGGGCAGTAATACCTTTATTGATTCGACGGTGTTCTGGCAGGCGGGAGGGTTCGATGAATCTATGCGCAGTACTCTGGACAGAGATCTGGCTGTACGGGTGCTGGAGTGCTGCCAGTTACGCGATCTGACTGTTGTGGTGAATCAGGAGCCTCTCTGGTGCCATCATACTGATGGGCATGATCGCGTTACCTTGTGTTCTGCGAGTAAGCAGCAGGGGTTGGATCAGTTTTATCGTAAGTATTCCGCGCGCATGAGTGCTCACGTTTTCGGGCAGTCGCTGGAGCGGGCGTCTCGTCTGTTTGGCTATCAATATGAGCCAGAAAGCAGAGAGCCTTGTATGGATATCGAATGGCGCTCTTTTCGTGAAGAGACTCCGGTCAGTCTGCTTATCGGTGTGACGTCATCCTGTGCGCGTAACGTTCGGGAACAGATGTTATCGCTGACTGAGCAGATTAACGCTGAGCCTCAGTTTGCCGGTTATTGTCATTATGTGGTGCTCACTAATGGCGTTAATGAGGGCGAAATCCAGCAGGTTGTAACAGAGCTTGCTTCTGATTTGTTTTTCACTCGTGTGATTACCCTAGAGGAGCAAAGGCAGAGTCGTTTCCGTTTTCCATGCCGGGATATCTATGCCAGTGAAGAGTTACATAAAAAGTCGATCGCGCATTCCAGAACCTTACTTCAGTTTTTCTGCTGGGAAATGACTCAGCGTGAAGGTGGCCCCGGATACGTTTTAATTCTGGATGATGACCTGCTGTTTGAGACGCTGGCCTTGCAGAACGGTCAGTTGATTACCCAGAAACTGGATTTTCTTGGCAAGATTGCGAAGTTAGGTCGCGAGTCTACAGCTGACATGCTGGTGTCTGCGTACTCTGATGCGCCTGCCTTGCCTTTTCATAGCTCCATACGTACGCAATTACTCGACATTTATTATTCATTGCAGAAGTTTCTCGGCAGTAGAGCTGATGGTTCAACGGAATATAACCTCAGCAATCAGCTTTCCGTGTTGAGTACCCGTGATGATTATTACTACGACCTGTCTTCCTCCCGCAGTGATCATCTCGAATCTCCGGTGCTCTGGCAAAACGCAAATGGATCAGATCAGACAGCTCATCTGCGGGACTTTCTGACAGATATTTCGCACCTGAATGGCGAAGCCAATATCACGCGACCTTTGCTGGTAACTCATCAGGACTGGGCAGAGGTCATTGGTAAACCATCTTTCCGCAGAGGTGGTATAGCTCTGTACCGGAATCTTGATCTGTTGGTCGAGGTGCCGAACCTCGCACCGCATGTCTCTGCAAAGGGCGGTGTCAGTCACTCCCGACGCAGTGATTTTATATCTGCGATTTATATGAGTGAGACCGCAGGTAAGTCGGTTGAACAGGTGTCGCTGCCCTTGCGGCATCACCGGCGTCAACAGAACAAGCCTTGTGACCTGAGTGCGATGAAACTGGCAAACGATATTATCGGTTTGTGCTTCTACAGGGTGTTCAGGGAGTTCTGTCGTAACCCTGAGATCGCTGGAGATAGTTTGCGGGCCAGTTTCTCTGATCTGGTAGATCACTATCTGGCGTTGATGAGTCTGAACAACTTACGGGCTGAGCAGTTGGTCATGCTGATTGAAGATCTGCTCGGTTCTACTGATCTATCGTATGAGGGCTCAGACCCGCTGGTTGCTATTCAGGTCAGGCGCGCTCGGTTGGATATGGGGCAATTCAGAAGCGAACATCTGACAGAGCAGTTTGCCAGTCAGGTGGGCGAGATCAGGGCGTTTATCGAAACATTTGACGTTTTTGAGCAAATTGTCAGGATCAGTGAGATTTTCAAAGATCGGTCGATTCACAAGTGGAACCGACGTGACAAAGCAGGGGCTTTGTCGGAGCTGTACGGTTATGATGATTCGATGATATTGCAGGATACATGCTTCACAGGGACAGAAATTTGAGCAACTTCAACGAAGCCGCGTTAGAACAAGCCATCATCGAACTACTCGGTCTACAGGGATATCCTTACGTTGCGGGTAGCACCCTCGACCGCGCCCCGCATGAGGTGCTGATCAAAGAGGATTTGCGTGCCTACCTGAACAAACGCTATCAGGCCGATGGCATTACTGAGGCTGAAATCGTCTCGGTGATTAACCGCCTTGATCGCCTGCCTGCCGCTGACCTGTACGACTCTAACCGCAGCATTCATAAGCTGGTGGCCGATGGCTTTTTGCTGAAGCGCGAAGACCGCTCGAAAAAAGACCTCTACGTTCAACTCATTGACTATACCGGGCTGCCAGAGCAACGACTGCCTGAAGAGGGTGAGGTCGAGTCGATTGATGCCAATGATCCTGAACATCATGTCGCCAATAACACTGCTGCTTACGGCACCGCCAATATCTATAAGGTGGTGAACCAGCTTGAGGTAGAAGGCAAAGAGCTGCGAATTCCGGACGCTATTCTGTATATCAATGGCTTACCGCTGGTGGTGTTTGAGTTTAAGAGTGCCGTCCGCGAAGAAGTGAACATTGAAGAAGCGTATAAGCAGCTAACTGTCCGTTACGCCCGCGATATACCGGAGCTGATGAAGTACAACGCCTTGTGCGTGATCAGTGACGGTGTGAACTCGCGCATGGGTTCATTGTTTGCGCCATATGAGTTTTATTACACTTGGCGCAAAGTCACAGGCGATGAAACCATCGAGCAGGATGGTATTAACTCGCTGCACACCATGATCGAGGGGCTGTTTGATCACACCCGCCTGCGCGAGGTGATCCGCCACTTTATCTACTTCCCGGATACCTCAAAACGGCAGGAAAAAATCGTCTGCC
>PDUK01000077.1 GCA_006212115.1 Thalassolituus sp.
TCATGTCGAATCAATAAGGAGTCAGCACTATGATGAACGCACTCTGGGTCAGTAAGACCGGGCTCGAAGCACAAGACCTCGCGCTGACCACCGTCTCAAACAACCTGGCAAATGTTTCAACTACAGGCTTTAAAAAAGACCGTCCTGTATTTGAAGACCTGATCTACCAGATCCAGCGTCAGCCCGGTGCAAACAGCTCGGCGGACAGTCGCTTACCTTCTGGCCTGCAACTGGGTACTGGTGTGCGCACTGCAGGTACGCAAAAGGTCTTCACAACCGGATCATTGGAAATCACTGATCAGCCGTTAGATATCGCCGTAAATGGTCGCGGCTTTTTTCAGATCCTGATGCCCGACGGGAATATTGGTTACACCCGTGACGGTACCTTCCATATCAATAATGAAGGCACAGTGGTGAACGTCAACGGTTACCCACTCGAACCTCAGATCGTGATCCCTGAACTCACTAACAACCTCACCATCAGTGAGGACGGCATCGTCCAGGCGACTATGTTTGGTGACCCTACACCGCAGGATCTCGGTCAGATCGAAACCATCGACTTCATCAACCCCGCAGGTTTGCAAGCGGCAGGCGGCAATCTGTTTCTTGAAACAGCTGCCAGTGGTGCGCCATTGGCCGGTGTGCCGGGTGAAGACGGTTTTGGTCGCGTAGTGCAGGGCGCACTGGAAAACTCCAACGTTGAAGTGGTTGAAGAGCTGGTGAAAATGATCACCGTTCAGCGCGCTTACGAAATGAACTCGAAAGTGGTGTCAGCAGCAGATCAGATGCTGCAGTTCCTGACACAGAACACCTGATGGAGGTGTGATATGAAACGTCTGTTAGTTAATACACTTATCTTAATCAGTAATGCAGCCTTAATCACCGGTTGCAGTAGCATCCAGCAGGACAGTAATGTCTTTCCGGATGATCCGGCATTTGCGCCCGTGTCTGCACAAAGCCTGGAAGCGCCCCCAACGAACAACGGATCGTTATTTCAGCCACGATACAGTGTTGGCTTGTACACGGATCAGCAGGCCAACCGCATAGGGGACATCATTACCGTTATCTTCGACGAGCAGTACCAGTCTTCTAAATCAGCGGAAACCGTGGCGGATAAATCGTCCAATACCAACATGGCCGTACCATCCTTGATGGGAACCGTGCCGGGCTGGAAAAATCTGACGATGGACTCACAGACCACAAATGATCGCCAGTTTTCTGGTAAAGGCGAGGCTGATCGCTCGAACAGCCTGACTGGCCAGATCAGCGTCACGGTATCCGACATACTGCCCAACGGCGTATTGCAGATACGTGGCGAAAAATGGCTGACGTTGAGCGAAGGTGACGAGTACATCCGCATCATGGGATTGGTTCGCCCGCAGGATATAACGCCCGAGAACACGATAGCCTCCAGTAAAGTCGCTGATGCCCGCATATCCTTTGGCGGCAGAGGAAACCTAAACAACAGCACCAAACAAGGCTGGGCAGACCGCTTCTTTATGTCACCGCTCTGGCCGTTTTGATATTTGATGGTATGAATAATCGCTTGTAAGAGGGGATCATATCCCCGAAGGTCTTTCCGGCCTCAATGATGTCGGGAAGAAGCTTCCCTCCTACGCGCGATCGCCAATTGGCACACCCTTCGCATTATCCCCTCCAAGACAACCCGAATCCTGTAAATAGACACCTAATGCGGATGAAACGATGAAAAACTGGCGTCAAATACTCGTCGTGATGCTGATTTTCTGCTTGCCGGGCATGGCCCAAGCGGAACGAATCAAAGATATCACCAGCATCTCCGGTGTGCGTTCTAACCAACTGATTGGTTACGGGCTGGTAGTGGGCCTGGACGGTACTGGCGATAAAGCGCCGTTCACGACACAGACCTTCCGCAACATGATGAACGAGTTCGGTATCACCCTGCCTCAAGGGACCGACCCGAAACTTAAAAACGTTGCAGCGGTATCTGTCACTGCAGAGCTACCGCCATTCTCGAAACCGGGCCAGCGGGTAGATGTGACCGTATCTTCACTCGGTAACGCAAAAAGTCTACGTGGTGGTTCACTGCTGTTTACCCCTCTCAAGGGCGCGGACGGCAGCATCTACGCAGTTGCTCAGGGAAACCTTGTTGTTGGAGGATTTGGCGCGGAAGGCAATGACGGCTCAAGCATTACTGTGAATGTTCCAAGTGTGGGGCGCATCCCTAATGGGGCGACCGTGGAGCAGGCTGTTCCCAGTAGTTTCGGTCGAGGAGACAGCCTGATTTTTAATCTCGATCAACCGGACTTCACCACCGCTCGGTCCATGACTGACAAAATCAATGATCTGCTAGGCCCCGGTACAGCAGAAGCATTAGATGCAACTAGCATCCGGGTGAGTGCGCCGCGTGATACAAGCCAGCGGGTTGCGTACTTATCTGTGATCGAAAATCTCGAAATTGAAACCGGTACCGAACGCGCAAAAATCATTATCAACTCACGTACCGGCACCATCGTGATGGGGCAGAAAGTTCAAATTGAACCGGTAGCCGTTACCCATGGCAGCCTCACCGTTACCATCACCGAAGACTTTGAAGTGGCACAGCCCAATGCCTTGGCAGAGGGAGAAACCGTTGTTGTGCCACAGACGAATATCAACATCGATGATGGTGGCGACAGTCGCATGTTCAAATTTGGACCCGGTGTCACCCTCGACGATATCGTAAAAGCAGTAAATGAAATTGGCGCAGCACCTGGTGACCTTATGGCGATACTCGAAGCCATGAAACAAGCCGGCGCCCTGAAAGCAGAATTGATAGTAATATGAAAAACGACCTATTTAGCCAAGTGAAAAATCTTTCTCTGGAACTGAGATCTTTGATTCGTCAGGGTGTAAAAGAAGGCGTTGATGAACGAATTCAAAAGCGCAATGAACTGATGCAGCAATGGTTTGCAGAAGTCAGCGACCTGATCGACCTCACCAACGAACAGCAAGTATTTCTGGAAGACTTGCTGAAAGAAGAGCAGGAACTGCTTGAGCAACTAAAAGCAGAGCAACAACAGGTTGGCGTTCAACAGCAAGGCCAGAAAAACGTTAAGAAATATTTGATGTGATGGCACTATGTTTTGTAGGAGGGGATCATATCCCCGAACAGATTCTCGGCCTTCGCAGTGTCGGGAAGAAGCTTCCCTCTTACAGGTGAATGGATTTTGTAGGAGGGGATCATATCCCCGAACTCAGATATTTAAAGCCATACAGCATTCCAAAACGGATAGCTTCCAACCTTCTGTACCAAACCAGCACGTAGAGGGTTACACACGATATATCTCGCTAAAGGTAAGAGTTCGCTCTCTGATCGAAGGGCACGATCGTGAAACGCCTTAGTCCATATATCGCCTTCCCATAGCTTATTGTTGTGGAGTACTCGCGTGGAAATAGCTTTAATTCTACCGACGACCTGAGATAACGAATCATGCTGGCCTACCTGGATGATTGCGTGCCAATGATCAGGCATGATTACCCAAGCAGATATCGAGCTGGTTTTGAGCACCGAGGCTGAATTTATTACTCGGGAGAGAGTTGATGCTGCCTCGAAAGATGAAAAAATAGTTTGTCGTTGATAGGTCACAATTGTGACGTGATATAGGTTATTCTCTTGTGAGAAGCGTCCTTTTCGTAGAGCTTTATGTCCCTGCATATTTGAAAGTCCGTTCCTTGGCTTCGCCACAATTTAGTAAAGCGTCAGCATTGATTGCAATCGAGATAAAGCATCAGACCATATGAGATGATATCTATTTTTTGTAGGGTGGGATCTTATCCTCGATCAGATTCTCGGCCTCAACAGTGTCGGGAAGAAGCTTCCCTCCTACAGCTGAATGGATTTTGTAGAAGGGGATCACATCCTCGAACAGGTTCTCGGCTGTAACATTGTCGGGAAGAAGCTTCCCTCCTACAGCTGAATGGACTTTGTACGAGGGGATCTTATCCCCGAACAGGTTCTCGGCTTTAACATTGTCGGGAAGAAGCCTCCCTCCTACAGCTGAATGGATTTTGTAGGAGGGGATCTTATCCCCGAACAGGTTCTCGGCTTTAACATTGTCGGGAAGAAGCCTCCCTCCTACAGATGAATGGATTTAGTAGGAGGGGATCTTATCCCCGAACAGGTTCTCGGCTGTAACATTGTCGGGAAGAAGCTTCCCTCCTACAGCTGAATGGATTTTGTAGGAGGGGATCTTATCCCCGAACAGATTCTCGGCTGTAACATTGTCGGGAAGAAGCTTCCCTCCTACAGCTGAATGGATTTTGTAGGAGGGGATCACATCCCCGAAAGCAATCCCCCCAAACCTTGGCCCACCTTTTGCAATTTCCTCTACAGAGGTGCATTGCATGATTCAGAATTCACACAACGCGGCAAATGTTTTCACTGATATTAACGGTCTTCAGGGCATACGTACGCTCGGCAAAACCGATCAGGATGCAGCCTTAAAAGAAGTCGCAAAGCAGTTTGAATCCATGTTCGTCAGTATGATGCTGAAGTCCATGCGCGATGCCTCAGATGTCTTTTCTGAAGACTCTCTTTTCGGTTCACCGGAAGCCGATTTTTACCAGAATATGTACGACGACCAGATGGCTGTCACCCTTACAGAAGGCGAGGGTACGGGGCTTGCCGAGGTGATTCACCGTCAGTTGATGTCTCAGTATGGCATGGACCCGAACACGACGGGCGAGGTTGATCAGCAGCGCATTTTTGATCGTCGTTTTACTGGTATTTCCCAGACCATTAAGCGCGTTGAAGAAGAGCTTGAAAAACTACCAGCCTCTCCACAACACGATGACAAGATGACTTCCACCGTAGCCAGCCAGCCGACTGCCGCAGCGACATCAGGGGCAGGCAGTAAGGGGCAAAGCTTTGCCTCTCCGGCAGACTTTGTTGCCGCTGTTTATCCTTACGCAGAGAAAGTCGGATCTGAGCTGGGTGTCGACCCAAAAGCTATCGTCGCTCAGGCTGCTTTGGAAACAGGTTGGGGTAAATACACGATTAAAGGTGAGGACGGTCGTCCGTCGTTTAATCTGTTCGGTATTAAAGCAGACAGTCGCTGGGATGGTGATGTTGTCAGCATTCAAACCCATGAATATCGCCAGGGTGTGAAAGTAAACGAGCAAGCCGATTTCCGCTCGTACGCCTCTCTGGAAGATGGCTTACAGGATTACGCTGACTTCCTGCGTGACTCAACACGTTACCAAGACGCCATCAATGAGAAGACCTCTGGTGCCGCATACGGCCACGCACTGCAGCAGGGTGGCTATGCGACCGACCCCGAGTATGGCAATAAAGTCGAACGCATCTACAACGGCGATCTACTTAATAAGGTCCTGAACACGTCTACTCTGGAGAACCAGGATGGGTAATATTCTCGATATTGGTATCTCCGGCCTTAAAGCGCAACAGACCGCGCTGACCATCACGGGTAACAACATTACCAATGCGGGGACGGAAGGCTACTCTCGTCAGGAAGTCAGCTTTACCGAAAACAATCCGCAGTTTACTAATGGCATCTGGGTGGGCTCAGGCGTCAATGTGGATTCTGTTCGTCGCGTATACGATCAGTTTCTGACTGAGCAATTGCGCCGCGACACCTCAACGTTTAACGAATTTAATGCTCTGGCGGTTAACGCCGAGCAGATCAACAGCCTACTCGCCGATAGCGGTACTGGTGTGCAGCCAGGCCTTGAAAACATGTTCGGGGCGTTACAGGCAACAGTCGATGACCCCTCGTCGCTTCCTGCACGTGAAGTACTTATCAGTGAATCCAACGGCTTAGTCGATCGATTCAGCGCCATTAGCGACCGCCTATTCGAGCAAAACGACATTATTAACGGTCAGATGGAAGTCATCGCGGGACAAATCACCACGATCGCAGAGTCCATTGCAGAGCTGAATGAACAGATTCAGTTTGCATCTGCGTCGGCACAGGGGATTGAACCCAGTGAATTACTCGATCAGCGCGACCGTTTATTAAAAGAACTGTCTGAGTTTGTGCAAGTAAACATCGTTGAACAGGACGACAGCGTCTTTAACGTCTTCATCGGTAACGGCCAGGCGCTGGTGGTCGGCAATGAATTCAATGAAGTCTTTACCGATATCGGTGCCAAAGATCCATCCCGAGTCGACATTTACTTCCGTAAAGGCAATGCCGTTCAGAACGTCACAAAAGAGATCACCGGCGGACAGTTAGGTGGCATCCTCGACTTTCGCGAACAAGTACTCGACCCGAGTCTGAATCAGCTTGGGCGGCTCGGGCTCGTTATTGCACAAACCATGAATGATCAGCACAAACTCGGTGTTGATTATGACGGTCTGAAAGGTGAAAACTTTTTTACCGACATCAATGAGCCGCTTAAAACCTACCAGCGTGTGCTTGGTGATCGAAACAATGCCGACCCGGATGACCGTGTTATCGCAGTCGAAATAAAAGACGCTACGCAGCTCACTACAAGCGATTACGAAATACGCTTTGTCGGTCCTGATGATTACACCTATCGAGTGTTCCGTAACGACACCGGTGAATTATTACAGACTAACGCTCTGAGCGGCGCATTTCCTGAATCGATCGAAATCGACGGAATGGAAATTCGCTTCGAAGCAGGATCATTCCAACAGAATGACCGCTTTTTAATCTCGCCTACGCGCCGCGAATCTCAGAACCTCGGTATGAATATTACGCGTGCCGAACAAGTTGCTTTGGCATCGCCCATCAGTACAGAAAGTGCTATTGGTAATCGCGGTAATGCCACCATAGATCAAGGTGAAGTCTATGACCTTGGGACGTCTTACTTCTCAGAAGAAGGCAAGATGACACCGCCATTGATCGTGCGTTTTACCTCACCGACGACGTACGATGTATTGGACAACACCGATCCCGGTAACCCAATTCCGTTGTTCCCGCCGTTGATGAACCAGACGTTTACACCGGGCATCAGTAACAGCATTCTTCCCGAGGACGAGGGTAAAACAGCCTTCACCAGTTACGGTGGTGTATTACCTGTTGCAACTACCTATCAGCAAAATGGTACATCGGTCGAGTCAGTTAATGGTTTCTTCCCCGAGCGCATCGACATCGGCTTTACCAATCCAGAGAACGGTCTGTCGGCGAATCAACGTACGCTAATCACACCCTTGAATGCGACTGCACGAGAAATTGCAGAGGCATTAAGCAAACGTGACGGTGTAGAGGCGTCAGCACGTACTACGGTTGAAATTACCGATCTTGAGGTCGATAGCGTCGATTTTCTCGACACCGAGTTCACACTAAATGGTGTTGTACTGACGCAATCACTCGGACCGAATCAAAACCAATATGAAGACGGATACCCCGATGAGGTCCCAGATCCAATAACGCTCAACTTCCTTGCCGATCGTATCAACGCTAATTACGAGCTCCAGGACGCAGGCATTATTGCTCGCAGTGATGGTGGCAAACTCACCATTATTGACCTGAACGGTGACGATCTGGACTTCGAGTTGCGCGGTGATGCTGGCGACAGCTTCCGCATTGGTAACGGCATTGATATTCCGCTCGCGGCCACCGCCATGGAAACCAATGATCCTCTCAGTAAATTTGAAGGGTATGACTTTTCTGAAGGTGGACCTTATATCTATGAATTCAGCGACCCTTCGCAAGGCACCATTTCATTTGAAATGGAAGACACCTACGCAACGGGCGAAGAGCTACTGCAAGGCTTCCGCGACGCAATCGAAAACTCGGGCTATGTATTTTCTGGCAACGTCGACGTCGACATAAGCGAGACAGGGCAGGTTACTTTTCAGCCGCGACTGGAAGTAACCGGTGCCGGAACGGTCGGCAGTAACAAGGTATCCATGGGCGGTCAGGTAAAAGTGATCGTGGATGAGCACTACGACCTGAGCATTGTTCCGCCCGGCAATAATCTCTTTCCGACGGACCCAGTCGGCGAACCTGTCGCATTTGGCTTTCATGTGAATATTGATGGTCTTGCCGAGACAGGGGATGAATTCACCATCGACTTTAATACCGACGGCACCTCCGACAGTCGCAACGGCGTCGAAATGGCGGCACTACAGAGCACCGAGACAGTAAATGGCCAGAGCAGCTATTCAGATTCGTACGCGCGTTTGGTCGAAGTCGTGGGCTCGGTTACCAGTCGGGCACAGATTAATCGCGATTCATCAGAAGTGCTGCTACGAAATTCGCAATCAGCAGTCGACGCGACATCAGGGGTAAACCTCGATGAAGAAGCCGCAGCATTGATCAAATACGAGCTGGCCTACAACGCCAGTGCGCAGGTGATTCAGGTCGCCCGCGATATTTTCGACACCCTGATCAACACGTTCCGATAGGGTGAGGAGTAAACTATGAGAATTGCAACGCTCCAGACATTTAACCTCGGCCTCAATGCCATCTTGGATGCACAGGAAGCCGTAAATACCACGCAGCAGCAAGTATCGAGTGGGCGCCGCGTACTGACCCCCGCCGATGACCCGATTGCGTCGACCAAAATACTCCAGCTTCAACAGGACCTGGCGCAGCGCGATCAATACGACCGCAATATGACGGCGGCAGAGAATCGCCTGAACTTAGAAGAGTCGTCACTGGCATCCATCACCGAAGCCCTTACACGCCTGCAGGAGCTTACCGTGAATGCCGGCTCCGGTACGCTCACCATTACTGACCGCCAGGCCATTTCCGCTGAAATTGGCCAATTAGAAGATCAGCTGGCTTCACTGTTTAATACCAAAGATCCGAATGGCGAATACATATTTGGTGGATTCAAAGGTGCGACTCAGCCTTTCCAGCAGAAAGACAATGGCCGCTACGAATATCAGGGCGATGAAGGTCAGCGCTATCTTGCGATTGGAGATACCACTCGCGTAGCAACGGGAGACAACGGTAAAAAACTATTCGTCGATGTACGTGCCGCGAAGAATACCTTTACGTCGTCGGTAAATCCGCTTAACACCGGAACCACGCAGGTTAACGCCGGATTTGTAGTTGACGAGGAAGCCTACGCAGAATTCTATCCGGATGATCTGATTGTTACCTTCAACCCAGAAGCAGCGGTTGATCCAGCAGCGCCCAACTACACCATTCGCCGGGCGTCCGATGGCCGAATTGTTGATGGCATCGCCGAGCAGCCCTACAAAAAAGGCGGCGAAATCGTTGTTGCGGGTATAAGCCTTAAAATCTCAGGCGATCCTAAACCCGGTGACGAAGTGCTCGCGAAATCCAGCCCTAAACAAAGCATCACGGATACGGTATATCGCTTGCGACAGGGGTTGGATACGTTACAGGACAACCCGGAAGATTCGGCAACACTCGATATCCTGATCGAAGACACACTCAACAACCTCGCCAATGCTCAGACCTCTGTGTCAGAAGTCCGTAGCCAATTGGGTGCGAGACTAAATGTAGTCGAAAACGCCCGAAACCTGAGCGACGACGT
>PDUK01000199.1 GCA_006212115.1 Thalassolituus sp.
TGAGAGTCGACCCGGAAGCCGACAGCAAATCACTGGCCACGACCATTGAGGTTGATCCAGGTATGTCGGCTCAGGTGCTGAGTTGGGCGCGCTCGCCGTACTACGGCACACGTGGTGAAATCAAAAGCGTTGAAGAAGCGGTGATCCGCGTGCTCGGTTTTGATCTGGTGATCAATCTGGCACTTGGGCTGGCGCTGGGCCGCTCTCTGGCCGTGCCTAAAGAAGGACCGCACGGTTACACCCCATTCTGGAAGCAGGCAGTGATGACCGCTGCACTGTGCGGCGAACTGGTACGCAAAATAGAGCCCGCCGGTCGCCCATCACAGGGGATGGCCTATCTGAGTGGGCTGCTGCATAACTTCGGATTTCTGATTCTGGCGCAGGTGTTTCCGCCCCAGTTTTCGCTGATCAACCGCCATATTGAAGCGAACCCTCACATTAATCGCTTCTATATCGAAAACTACTTACTGGGAATGAGCCGTGAGCAATGCGCGGCTGCTTTGATGATGCAATGGCAGATGCCGGGTGAACTGGTGGCCTCGCTGCGTCAGATGCACAACGCAGATTACGATGGCGACTACTCTGGTTATGCAAACCTTCTCTACATTGCGGTACGTCTTCTGCGTGAACGTGGTGTCGGTGACGGGCCGTCAGAAGAGATTCCAGAGCAGGTATTCGCCCGACTGGGGCTGTCCGCTGAAGACGCGGCTGAAGTGGCAGATACTTTGGTTGAGAATCAGGACAGCTTCGCTGACCTTATCAGCATCCTGAATCACTGAGGCTTTACTTGGGTCAGCCCATTACCGAAAGCCAGGCTCTCGCTAGATGAGATCTGGCTCAGCAAGCTCAGGCCGGGCAGGGCCTGGTAACGCAGCAAACGCCTCAGTCAGCCAACGCTGCATGACCGGGTCACTCCACAGGCGGATCAGGGCATCAATTTCTGCATTACTCACCCGGCGATACGCATACAGCATAAAATCCAGTACTGAATCCCGCGTGTCTGCTTCGTACCCTTGAGTAAGTTCGAGCTCCAGAACGCCGGACACGGACGCCTGTGCGCGAATCAACCACTCTGCCATTCTCGTCGCCGAAACAAGTCGCTCAAGCCTTTGAACACGGGAAACAGCCGGTGGGTAAGTGGCCAATCTTTGCATGTAACGTTCGTATTCTGGCGTTCCCTGTTCCTGAAGTGCAACGTCCTCCATCAAGCGCCCTCGCGCCATCAGAGAGTCGTCGATAATCTCAAGTGAGCGAACGATCTCTTCATCCGTAAATGATTCAAGCAGTCGGGTAAACGATGCCTGTAGCTCAGCAGGCGACCAGGGCAGAAGCTGACGCAAGCGGTCACGCTTCTCTCTTTCACTCAGTTCACTCAACTGAACTTCGGCCAACTGCCGGACCTGTGTCGATATACCGGACACACCGCTCCCCGAAATAATACGCTCAGGCGCACTCGCATCCGCAGCATAGGCAAGGCCCGGCGTCGTCAAGGAGGAAGTGAGTACAACAACGAACGCAGTAACGAACCACGTCAGAAAACGATAGAGAGAAAGCCGCTTCATTGGTCGTCGTTATTATTCGTCGCAGAGATACTCAGATCGTTATAGCGCTCATGATTCAGAACACCTTCGGTCTTCGCAATCACGACCGAGACCATAGTATCGCCAGTCACATTCACCGCGGTACGCAACATATCTAACAGGCGGTCGACGCCGATAATTAATGCAATCCCTTCTACTGGTAGGCCTACCTGCTGCAGAACCATCGACATAATCAACCCAACACCGGGCACACCTGCAGTGCCAATTGAAGCCAGAGTGGCGGTGGCAATCACCAACAGGTAATCGCCCATGCTCAGATCAAGGCCAAACGCCTGAGCAATAAACACGGTCGCCACGCCCTGCATAATGGCCGTGCCGTCCATATTAATGGTTGCGCCCAGCGGCAGCACAAAGGATGCAGCACGGGTACCAACACCGAGGTTCTGCTCAGCGTTCTTGATGGTAACCGGCAAGGTGGCACTGCTTGATGCCGTACTGAAGGCAAAGATCTGCACCGGCCACATTTTTTTGAGGAAGGTCACCGGAGAGACACCGGCAAACATACGAAGCATTGCAGAGTAGACCACAAGACCGTGCACCAGCAGCACCGCGACCACGGTAAACATATACGCCAACAGTTCCTGTACTGGCCCCAGACCTTTGGATGCAAACAGGCTGAACAGCAAAGCAAACACACCGTACGGCGCAAGATTCATCAGCATGGTGACAAGCGTCATCAGAATCTCGTTCCAGTCGCTGAACTGCTTGCCGATACGCTCACCCGGTACGCCCGAGCGACCAATAGCGAGACCGACCAGAATCGCGAACACGATCACCTGCAGCATATTGCCTTCCGCCATCGCCTGGAATGGATTCGTCGGGAATATATTCGCTAGGACATCGATAAGAGGTACCGCCTCAGGGGCGTTAAATTCCGCCTCAAGTGACATATCGATCCCGACGCCGGGATTCACGATATTGGCCAGCGTCATAGCCGCAGATATCGCAATGGCGGTCGTCGCAAGGTACAGAACAACCGTCTTCAGGCTCATTCGGCCAAGGCTGCTCTGGTCACTCAAATGACAAACGCCACAGACCAGAGAAACAAACACAAGCGGTACAACGAGGACTTTCAGGCTGGAAACAAAGATTTTACCGATCAAAGCAAACAGACCGGATGCCAGCAGATCATCGAGCACATAGCGCACGCTGTCAT
>PDUK01000200.1 GCA_006212115.1 Thalassolituus sp.
CTGATATCTCCTACACACTGGTTGATCCACGGGTGAGGTTGTCCTGATGGAATTATTTGACGTACGTCTTCATCTGCTCTGGAGCGATATTTTAGTTTTCCTTCTGGTAGCTTCCCTATGTGCCTTTGTCGTTAACGTGGTTCGTAATCCGCTGGCACGCAAGCGCTGGTCTCAGGTCTTTGAATCGCGCATCGGATCCGCGTCTTTTCTGGTGATTCTTTTTTACGTACTGATCGCATTGACGGACTCTGTTCATTTTCAGAAGAAGCTGGAACAAGCGGGCAATTCAGAAGACGTGCATTACGCACCTGAAGTTACAAGCCTGCTGGATCTTGCGCTGGCACCAATGTTGGGGCGAGATGAAAAAACCTATTCGGCGCCTTTTGCGATTTATTCGTTTGCAAAAGAAAATATGGAATCTGCAGAAGGCGGAGTAATCCGTGATTATCCTCGCCTTGAACACGGTGGCAGTCATCTGGAGGATAATGCTCAGCATGGTGCCGACATCGTTGTAAAAAGTATGACGATTATCGGCTGGACGCTGGTGCCAGTATTGATCCTTTTGTTTCTGCATCACGCCTTCATTAAAAAACGCGATTCGCGACTTCCATGGCCGGTGATTTACTTTACGTTTTCTGCCATTGTCGTGGTCTCTAGTTGGGCTCTGTATATGAGTCAGTTCTACCACGTTCTTGGTACTGATAAGGTAGGTCAGGACGTCCTCTATGGCGCGGTGAAAGCGGTCAGGACGGGAGTTCTGATTGGTACACTGGCTACCCTCGTTACGTTACCCTTGGCTGTTTTGCTGGGAATTTCAGCGGGGTATTTTCGTGGCTGGGTCGATGATCTTGTTCAGTATATCTACACAACGCTTAACTCGATTCCGGGCATCCTGTTGATTGCCGCCTCTGTGCTTCTGATCGACGTGTATATAGAGACACACCCTGAGCAATTTAAACTGCTCAGTGACCGTGCAGATTTTAAATTTGTCGCTCTATGTTTCATTCTCGGTATGACCAGCTGGACGGGGTTGTGCCGACTTCTTCGAGCAGAAACTCTGAAGCTTAGCCAGCTGGAGTATGTGCAGGCGGCGCATGCCTTTGGCGTCAGTCGCTGGCGCGTGATTATGCGTCACATATTACCTAACACGACGCATTTGATTCTGATTGCTCTGGTGCTTGACTTCAGCGGCTTCGTACTTGCCGAAGCCGTTCTTAGTTATATCGGTGTCGGTGTCGACCCGTCGATGAAAAGCTGGGGGAATATGATCAACGAGGCCCGAGCAGAGCTGGCCCGCGAACCTGTGGTGTGGTGGTCGGTGATTGCCGCATTTATCCTGATGTTTGTTCTGGTGCTGGCTGCCAACCTCTTTTCAGATCGCGTGCGCGATGCCTTTGATCCTCGCATGTCGGGTGGAGACAAATAATGAAACCATTACTGCAGGTAAATAATCTGATTATTAGTGCAGGCAACAGTCGACTTGTTGATGATGTCAGCTTTGAAATATATGCAGGTGAAGTGTTCGCTCTCGTAGGCGAAAGCGGCTCAGGAAAGTCTCTGACGAGTCTTGCGATTATGCGTCTTCTGGGGGAAGGGTTAAGTATTCGAGGTGGCGACGTGACGCTCGGTAGCGATTCTTTGTTTGCGTTGAGCGAAATGCAGATGAATGCTGTTCGTGGACGTCGTGTTGCAATGGTTTTTCAGGAGCCTCAGAGTTCACTTAATCCGGTTCAGACCATTGGTAAGCAGATTGCCGAGGTGCTGATATTGCATCGTGGCAGTGCTCCGAATGCTGCAATAATTGAATTACTGGACGAAGTCGGTATTCCCAACCCTGAAGAGCGACTTAACTGGTATCCGCACCAACTATCTGGTGGTCAGAAACAGCGCGTTATGATTGCAATGGCGTTGGCGTGTGAACCTGAGCTGTTGATCGCGGATGAGCCAACGACAGCACTTGATGTAACGATTCAGAAGCAGATTCTTGAGCTTCTCAACGAACTCCGTCGTAGCCGCGAACTCGCTGTTCTGCTGATTACTCACGACATGGGTGTCGTTGCAGAAATGGCGGACAAAATTGCGGTAATGCGTCATGGCAACATCCTTGAGCAGGCTGAGCGTTCACAATTTTTTGTTAATCCCTCACATGACTACAGCCGGCAACTGATACATGCGTTGCCACAACCGGATGATTATCTGGAATATCAGGCGCATTCGCCGTTGCTGGACGTGCAGGATGTAAAGGTCTGGTTTCCTGAGCGCCGCGGCGTGCTTCAGCGTGTTGTCGGGCATACAAAAGCCGTGAATGGCGTCAGCTTCACAATCGGTCGAGGAGAAACACTGGCGCTAGTCGGTGAGTCGGGCTCTGGGAAAAGTACAGTAGGGCGCGCCATTCTTCGGCTCGAGGAAACCGCGGGGGGAAGTATTCAGTTTGATGGGCGTGATATAGGAAGCCTGAGTCAGCGTGAATTTGCTCCTTACCGCAAGCGAATTCAGGTGATCTTTCAGGATCCCTTTTCTTCTATGAATCCGCGCATGACCGTGAGAGAAATCATCGAAGAGGGAATGCAGAGCCTTGGCCTGGGCGGAACCAGCGAATCAAGAGAAACTAAGATTCGCAACCTTCTTGAGCGGGTAGGTCTCGAGGCCGGACACCTTAATCGTTATCCGCACGAGTTTTCTGGCGGGCAACGCCAGAGAATAGCGATCGCACGTGCTATCGCGGTTGAGCCTGAGTTGATTATCTGCGATGAGCCGACCAGTGCGCTTGATGTTTCCATTCGTGGGCAGGTACTGCAGTTATTGCAGGAGCTACAGGACGAAATGGGATTGTCGTATCTGTTTATAACCCACGATCTGTCGATTATTCCACATCTGGCACACCGTGTTGCAGTGATGCACAATGGACAGTTGGTTGAGCAGGGCGAGACACGGCAGGTCATGACTTCACCGCTACATGAGTACACCCAGCATCTTCTGCAGGCGGTACCCCGGATTCCAGAGCACGCCTGACTTATTGTTTTTTGCGGCGTACAATCCGGCCATCTTGTTTTCCTTCAGAGGTTTACCCGTT
>PDUK01000201.1 GCA_006212115.1 Thalassolituus sp.
TGACAACAGGGCGGCGGCTGTTACCGAACGACAGGCCGGTGATGTCATCGCTGCTTTCAAAAACGGCGCCGGCAATGCCATCAGGCTCATCTTCTGAAGCCTTACTGGCACCCAGTTTATATTCAACGATCCAGTCACCGAAGAAATGTTCGCCGCCGAACACAGACGACATGATCGTTTGTGTTTCTTCACGGTCTTTGAGTTCTCGGGCAACGGCACCGTCGATCTCTGTGCCAGCGGTGACACCTTCAGAGAATTCACTGATCACCGCCAGACGTTGTTCGTCATCTGAGAAGCGGCTGTAAAGATTGTTCATATAAAAACGATGATCTTTGTTCAGTTCCAGCTCAAGGTTTAATGCGGCACCGATGCGCTCGCGATTGATGCTGTACTCGCGCATTTCGATTTCATCGAGTACCGCTGGGTCTTCTTCAAGATCCCAACCGCCGCCGGTTTCCACGTTATCAGAACCGAAGTCGCGGTCATCCCAGCTCAGAGCCAGAGCGACACCTAAACGTTTTTCGCCGTCCAGTTCGAAGGCATTGCCCGCAGACACTGCGAGAGACGGGTTGGTGTTGTCGCTCTGCTCATCGTAGGCTGCTTCCGCTTTTGCTGTGGCAAAGGCGCCTTCTTTATCGAGTGCAGAAATACTTTTAATGTCGACGGTGCCGCCAATCGCATTGGCATCCATGTCAGGCGTGAGTGTTTTCGTGACTGTCAGAGAGCTGAGCAGAGTGGACGGAATTACATCCAGCGCAACAGCGCGACTGCCAGCTTCCGGAGCCGGTACCTGAACGCCATTGACGGTTACCGCATTCAGTTCTGCGCCAATACCACGAATACGTACGAAACGACCTTCACCCTGGTCGCGCTCGATGGATAAACCAGGAATACGTTGCAAGGCTTCGGCTGCGTTGGCATCAGGCAGTTCACCAATAGCATCGGCATCAACCGCACTGATGGTGTTATCGGCAAAACGCTCGCGTTCCAGAGCGCGTTGCATCCGTGCAGCCTGACCAGTCACGACGATCTCGTCGTTGGCTACGGGGTCTGCGTTGTTGGTGCTTTGATCAGCCATTGCCTGGCCACTGCTCAGAAGTGCAATGGCTGCAACGAGAGGTGCAGTGCGAAATGTCATGATATTGCTCCGTTCATGATTTTTTTGAGTTGTGCATGGGTTGCGCAGACCCTAAAAATCCAATGTGACAGTCGCATGACCGACCTTACCCCCGTATCAGTAAAACCACCCAAAGCGAGCGGTCTTTCGCAGTTTCTGAGCTTTTATGACCTGAAAGGCTGATGAGTTAAAAGTCCGTATTTACTGGGTTTTACTGGCGGGGCGTTTACCTTTGGCGGCGCAGGTACAAAATTTCGTCGCCAAGGCGTAATTCTCGTGAGCTGATCTGACCCCCGACGTTCTGTCATATTGCGCTGCCATGCTTTTTCGCTTTTTACGGCCTCCCGTTACAAGGGTGCCGGCGCATTTTGAGAGTTATCGATGAATTCACTGCTGCGATTACATACCCGAAAGTTATTTCTTGTTGGCTCAATGGCACTGCTTCTGACCGGCCTGTCGGCGGGTTTAGGTGACTACAAAGGGTTTGCTGAGATTGATTGGGTTGATGTCTTTGGCGAAGGATCGACCGCGCTGGCCCTTCTTGTGTGGTTGCTGATGGTGTTGCGCAGTCGCCCGGCAGGTCGTGTCACTAACCTGCTGATGCTCGGGTTGGGCTTTATGTTTCTGCGATGTGGCAGGATACGCTGGATGAGTTCTTTGCGCTTGCCAGCACGCAGGCATGGGAGAGTGCCGTGGAGTCTATTCTCATGCCGATGGGGCTCGGGCTTCTGACCTACGGCTTGTGGCATTGGCACAAAGAACAATTAAGTATTCGTGCCCAGTTGTTGAAACGAGAACAGGTATTCCGGGATCACCTTTGGTTGGATGGTTTAAGTCAGGTGGCGCGTTTCGAGCAGATCGAAGCAACTCTCAAGTCTGACTGGGAAGATGAGCTGGCCCATCAGGTAGCTCTGATCGTCGAGTTACATGACTTCAATTACTTTCAGCGTCGCTACGGCTACAGTGAGGCGGACCGTTTACTGCGCGAGACCGGTGAATATCTGATCCTGAATTTGCGTCAGAAAGATCTGATATGCCGGATCGCAAGAGACCGCCTGATCATTCTGATGCCGTATACGCGGCCGTCTCAGGCGTGTGAGCTGGCGGTGAATCTGCGCTCGGCTGTTGCCCATTTCTGTTTCCATCTGTCCGGTTCAGACCAAAGGATCGAACAGGTGTTAGACGTAGGGATCGGTGTTCGACAGCCAATGGATGATCCGCAGGCCCTGGTTAAACGCGCAACAGATGCATTGCAGAGCGCGTCTTCAGGAAACGGCATGAGCCTGGTGTCATGACGTCGAAGATCGGGCAAGCGTCATTCTCAGGCAGTCAGCAGCGGCAGACTGGCTGGCTTACTTCTGAGGATAAATATCTTCAGGCCTCTTACCCCATTGCGCAGCTGTTGGACTTGGCGCTGGCCTCTGATGTGCCCCAGCATAAGCTACTTCGAGGCACCGGTATCTTTGTAGAGGATCTTGCGACACATGCCCAATTCCATGGCGGTGTCCGGTTGAATATCCGCCAGCTGGCGGTTCTGGCCGACAATATTGCTCATTACCTGCCTAAAGAGGAAATCGCAGCCCGTTGGGGCGCGCGTCTGTGGCCGGGATTCGCAGGGCCGCTCAGTCAGGCGCTGGCGATGGCGACGGATCTCGGCGATTTTCTGCGCAGTCTTTATCAGTATC
>PDUK01000202.1 GCA_006212115.1 Thalassolituus sp.
ATGCTGCCATTGGCTTTGAAACCAAAGACTACGAAGGCTTTAAAGCCTTGGTAGAGTACGAAATTGTCCAGCCAATTATCGATGAGTACACGCCTGAAGATGCAGAGTACGATGTCGTAATGGACCCGGAAACGCGCGAGTGGAACCGTGCACAAGTCAGCTACAACAAAGATGGCTTTGGCGCCGTTGTTGGCCGTCAGCGCATTATTCTTGATGATGCACGATTTATTGGCAACGTTGGTTGGCGTGCAAACGAGGTTACCTTTGATGCAGCCACCCTTACCTACAAAAAAGATGGTATGAGTGCACATTTTTCATACATTGATCAGCGTAATTTTCTGAACAACACCGCGCAGGATCAATCGGATTTTCTGTTTAACGTCGGCTACAAAATCGGTAGCGGTAAGGTAAGCGCATTTGCTTATCTGCTCGAAAATGATGATACCGAAGCGAAACTCGATACTTTTGGTGCTAAGTACAGCGGCAGTACCATGGCTGATGATATTAAAATCATTTACTCAGGTACCGTAGCGACGCAGAGCACCGATGACTATGATGCTACCTATTTTGCTCTTGAAGGTGGCGCGGTAGTTTCAGGCGTCACACTGGCGCTGGGTAACGAAACCCTGGGAAGCGATGACGGTGAATATGGTTTCATGTTCCCTTATGGCACTAATCATAAGTTCAATGGTTGGGCGGATAAGTTCCTCGGTACACCGGCATCAGGTCTGAGCGATACCTACGTTAAGGCTGCTGGTAACGCTGCTGGTATTAAACTGGTCGGTTTTTACCACAAGTTTGACGCAGTAGAAGGTAGCGCTGATCTGGGTAACGAACTGGACCTGCTGGCAGTCAAAAAACTCGATGAGACCTTCACCGTCGGTGCAAAAGCTGCATTCTACTCTGCGGGTGATACCGGCGTAGATACCACCAAAATGTGGGCATGGGTTCAGGCTAAGTTCTGATACCCAGCGACGAAATTCAGCGGCCTATGGCCGCTGTTTTCGTTTTTCGACTATAAAGAGTGTGGAGAATCCCGTGAAAAACGAAGGCAAGAAAGCAGAGAACCAACTGGTTATTATCGGTAACGGTATGGCAGCTAACCGCATTCTGGAGGGGCTTGCTGGAGATCATTCATACGACCGGATTCTTGTGCTCGGCGATGAAACGAATCCCTCACTACAATCGCATTATGCTCTCGCCTCTTCTCGCCAAAGAAACGACTCTGGCGAACATAACACCCCATGATGAAGCATGGTATTCCAAACACCGCATATCAATTCAGCTGGGTGACAGTGCGACTCTGGTTGATACAGAACAAAAAATCGTTACCACCAAAAGCGGTCATAGCTATCCATATGAAAAGTTGGTATTCGCCACGGGTAGCCGTTCGTTTATACCTCCGGTCAAAGGTGCAGACCACCCGGATGTCGTCGGTTTTCGCACAATGAGTGATGTTGATACTATGGAAGAAAAGCTCAACGGCCTTAAACATGCAACCGTAATAGGCGCTGGCTTACTTGGCGTAGAAGCCGCCGTCGGGCTGAAACTACGAGGAGTCGACGTCACTCTGATTCATCGTAATCCTGTTTTAATGAACCGCCAGCTGGATGAAAAAGCGTCTGATCTTTTAAAAGGGGCTTTAGAGGAGCGAGGAATTGAAGTGATCACTGGAGTAAATCCAGAAGAAGTTCTGACAGACGACTCTGGGGTGCGCGGTGTATCCTTTGCAACCGCCGATACTCTCGAAAAACGCGATACTCAACTGGTTATCTTTGCAACGGGTATCCTTCCTAACAAAGAAGTTGCGGTTAGCTCAGGTCTCTCCGTTAATCGAGGTATCTGTGTCGATGAAAGAATGCAGACATCTGCTAACGACATCTTTGCCTTGGGAGAATGCTGTGAGTTTTCAGGAACCACTTACGGTTTAGTAGCACCTATCTGGGATCAGGCAGATGTTGTCATTCGTCAATTGACAGACCAGAGTGACAGCACCTGCTACGTCGAACGGTCTCATCTGACAAAACTAAAAGTATCAGGCGTGGATATTCACAGCATTGGTGAATATATTGCGCCTGAAGGTAGCGACACTTTGATACTGGATGATCCTCAGGAGCGCCTTTATAAAAAAGTGATTCTGAAGAACAATCAGGTTATAGGCGCACTCTGTATTGGCGATGTCACCGACAGTCACTGGTACTATCAATTGATGGAAGATAAAGTCGACGTTTCCAGCTTCCGGGACATGTTGATCTTCGGCGAAGCCTACTGTGCCGACGCCGCGTAATCAGTGATCAGACCAGACGGCAAACTCATTACCACTCGGTTCACGAAAGTGGAAACGCTTCCCGCCCGGAAATTCAAATACAGGCCGGACAATTCTACCACCAGCGGCAGTCACCTTGCTCATCGTATTTTCGATATTACGGCTGTAGAACACCAGTAGTGCCCCTCCCCGTGCAGGATCGGACGCCAACTCTGCCTGATAGAATCCCCCCATCAACCCCTGATAATCGAATGCTGTGTAAGCATCACCGTAATCAGTAAAGCGCCAGTGGAACACCCGGGTGAAAAAATTCTTCGTTGCCTCCAGGTCCCTGGCGGCAAATTCAACATAATCGAGTTTCTCGTGTTTCATATGACATCCTGTTCTTATTTACTTAAAAAACCCCGCACAGTGACCCATGCAGGGTTTTACTATCTGGCGAGACAGATAGTAGCAACCGGATCAGGCTGGCGATACCTCAACCATTCCATCGGCTATTCGCACTGGGTAACTGCTTATCGCAGTATCTCCATCTTCCAGGCATTCCCCTGTAC
>PDUK01000013.1 GCA_006212115.1 Thalassolituus sp.
CCCTCAGGTAGTGCTCATGATGCGTCTAATCCGCCGTTTTGCTGTTTTGGTGGCCAGCCTTCCGCTTATTGCTCATGGCAATATTGTCATCGTAAATAATGATTCCGCTGGCGAAGGCTTCAATGACAACACGCCTGTCTCCACCGTTGGGGGTAACACCGGCATAACACTGGGAGAACAGCGACTCAATGTCTTCCAGCGTGCAGCAGATATTCTCAATAATACCTTTGATATTTCAGCAGTGGTTAGAGTGGGCTCCAGCTTTGATCCACTTGAATGTTATCCATATTCCGCTGTTTTGGGACAAGCTGGACCGGCTGCACTCGAGTTTGACTCAAATACAAGAAACGTCACTCCACACGCTCTGTACAATCAGCAGGTCGGGTACGATGCGGATAACAGCGAAGTCGAAATCACGGCACAGTTCAATTCATCCATCGACGGCAACGACAACTGCCTTTACAACACCAACTGGTACTACGGTTACGACGCCCCCAGCGGCAATGACAATTCACTGCTCTCCGTCGTCCTTCACGAAATCATTCACGGCATGGGTTTTCTTAGCTATTTGCAACCCAACGGCAGCAGCGGCGTTGGTTGGAATAGTCTCGGTGGATTTATCGAAGGGTTTGACCCTTACACGCGCCTACTCAAAGACGCCTCGACCGGCCAAATGTTGACGGATCAGACTGCTGGTACACGCTCAAATGTGATGGAGAGTGGCACTGACCTCGTCTGGAATGGAGCTGCCACCAATGCGGAAGCTAGCAACTACAATGCGGGCATCAATGCGGGACACGTACAGATGTATGCCCCCAGCGCCTATGACAGCGGCTCATCTGTCTCCCACTTCGATACAGCGATGAATCCAAACGAATTGATGGAACCGCAGTATACCGAGTTTATGGACTCACCGGGATTAGCGGAGCAGCTGCTCGTTGATATCGGCTGGACGCAAAGTTCAACAAGCACCGCAAACACAGCACCGGTTCTCGCGACAATCGGCGATCGCTCCCTGCCTGAAGACGGCAGTCTGAGCTTCCCGTTATCAGCAACCGATGCAGATGGCGATAGCGTCAGTTTCTCACTGGATGCTCACAGCGCTGCGCTCGGCGTCACACTCAGCGGCAGTACTCTCAGCATCAATCCAAACAGCCAATTCAATGGATCAGGCACCATTACAGTCAGTGCCAGCGATGGGGTAGATTCCGACTCAGAAACCTTTACCGTAACCGTCACTGCCGTCAACGATGCACCGGTACTCGCCAGCATCAGCGATCAATCCGTGAACGAAGAGTCTTCTACCTCTCTGAGTCTGTCTGCCACAGATGTTGACGGTGACCCCCTCATCTACCAGATTGACAGTGCAACAGCCGCATTCGGTGTGTCCGTATCGGGGGCAACGTTAAGCATCAATCCAGTGAACGACTTTACAGGCAGCGGTACCGTAACAGTAAGCGTGTCAGACGGCAGCCTTTCAGACAGTCAAACCTTCACGGTTACCGTGAATAACGTAAACGATGCACCAGTGATCAGCGCAATAGGCAACCTTCAATTCGATTGGGATGACACCCGAAGCCTGACTCTTACTGCGACTGATGTAGACGGGGACAGTCTCTCATTCTCAGCGAGTTCGAGCGACACCAGTGCCATTACAACGAGCGTTAGCGGCTCGACTCTGACACTGACTCCCGCAACGTCTACCACTGCGTCCGCTACCATCACTGTTACTGTCACCGATGGTAGCCTGAGTGCATCAACACCCTTTACGGCAGAATTGACTGAGCCAACATCGACAACCTCTTCGACTCAGCTTGGAGTTTCATTGGACAGCACCGCCTTCCTTGACGGACAGACCTACGAGGCGGGCCTCAATCCTGTATCGATCGTACCGACCGGCGGAGCAGGCAACTACACTATAACCGTATTCTATGACGGAGTGGACCGCAGCGAATTACTGTCAGGCAGCGCCATGCTACTACCTGAGACCGGAGCCTTCGCAGGTACATACTCTGTAGATATCAGTGACGGGGATGGCACGACCCTCTCGGTATACATTGATCGTCCACTGCGTCTGACACCGTCTGTTGATCCGCTCATGCAGTACACCAGCAGCGCAAGCCTGATGATTCAGGGTGCGCCATCGGGCACGAGCATCGGCCTGGTTGGCAGTACGGGGATTTCATTCACAGACTCCGATGGCAACAGCGTGACAAGCACGACGACTCCCGACACAGCGGATACCTACAATGCGACCACCATCAGCCTCACAGTCGCAGATGTACTCAACGGGTCGGTTTCCACCTCAGCAACCAACATTCCGGACAGCACAACGTCCCTGAATATCGTTGAAGCTCGTACCGTCACATTGATAGTGGTCGATACAAATGGACGCCCTGTCAGTAGCGCAGATGTCACGTTCGAAGACGAGCGGTTCAGTGAATGGGGCTTAGATACGGAATACGAAACAGATGAGAACGGACAAGTGGAACTCACACTACCAGCCATTGATCTGGAAGCTCAGATCGACGGCGAAGAGTATCGTTCAAGCAACTCAGAGATCCCCGCAGCGGCTACCACTGTCGAGGTTGCTTTGGAGCCCGCGTCCATCGCTTACCGCTTATCAGGTTTAATTACTGCGCAAGGGTTCACTTTCAGTTCGG
This sequence comes from Thalassolituus sp., assembly GCA_006212115.1. Lineage (GTDB taxonomy): Bacteria > Pseudomonadota > Gammaproteobacteria > Pseudomonadales > Oceanobacteraceae > Thalassolituus. The sequence continues at coordinate 2,664 of PDUK01000013.1, forward strand.
AGTCTCCGGAAGTCACGATACAGTTAACCGACGGCTCCGAGGTCACTGCCGAATTACTAACCCTCAGTAATACCCGGATTGAATACACCTGGGAGTCAACACTCGGTAGTGCACTGCCAGAAACACTGACCGTCAGTCACAGCGCGATTCCTCCTGTCCGGATCGGTCTCAACCCGGTTGCCAGTGAAGAGCTGGTAGATATCGCCTTGATCAGCGAAACAGATGACAACAGTGCGACCGGCGCTGGGCAAATTGGCTACGGTCTGGTTATGGCGTTTGGCCTTCTTGCCCTCTGGCCACGACGTCGTTCAGAGACTAGCCCCAAAACTAACCCCAAAGTAGCTTGAGTCCGACAAGCAGAGTAACCACCTCGTACAGTCGCTTAATCAACAGATTCCCAGACTGTATTGAGGTGTGCGCCCCCAAATAACCCCCAACTAAAGAGCCGGCAATCAGAGCGGGAATCCAATCCCACTTCACCTCGGCGACCGCTCCCATAGTGACAGCGCCAGTGCCATTCCAACCCAAGCCAACCGCCACTAGTGTCTGTGCAACTGCCAGCTTGTAGTCGAGGCCAAACCAATACACCAGCCACAGAGTAACGAATAACCCAGACCCGGCAGACAAAGCACCATTGGCGAAGCCAAAAACAAAGAGCCCCACCCCACCGATTATCCACCCCAGTGCATTTCTGTGTTTTGGCTGCGCGGTCAGACCTAGTTCCGGGCGGAACCAGGAATATAAAGAAAGAAGCAGAGTTAATAGTCCCAGCGCTATCTCAGCGTGACGGCCATTCACATCGACAATAAACAATGCCCCCAGAACAACGCCCGGCGCGCCGGCAGCAAATATGACGAACAACAAGAGCTTATCGAGATGTCCTTCTCTCAAGTGCCGCAACGTTGCCCCAAACCCGAGAGCTACAGTTGCGATTTTGTGCGTTGCCAATGCCAGAGAAAAGGGCAACCCCAAAAAGATGAGAATAGGCAGTTGGATCAACCCTGCCCCACCACCGGCGAGCGCCGAAAACCAGTTTGCCGCCACCGCGATAAGAAACAAAACCAAATGTTCGGTATACTCAATCATATAAATCTCAAAACGAGGATTCGCCCGAATGACCTATGCGCTGTACTACCATGACTACTGCCCATTCTGTCAGCGAGTATTAATGGCTTTGCCGAGTTTTGATGTTGAAGTAGAAAAACGCAACGTCATGCAAAACCCGGAGTTTCGCAAGCAACAACAAGCAGCAACAGGACGCACAACCGTCCCATGCCTGCTTATCGAAGATGGCGACAAGCAGGAATGGATGTACGAGTCTGGGGATATTATTCGTTACCTGAAGTCCCTGTAACCGACTTCATAAATGACTGTCTCAGCGCCGGCTCAGATAGCAGGCGCTGCACCGTATCAACAACCGCCTGCGTCTGAGGATCAACCTCAACATTAATCAGATCGCCCTGCTGCACAAGACCAAAGGTCGTGACGTCCCGTGTTTCGGGAATCAGATGTACCGAAAAGCGCCCTTCTTCAACTTCAGCGATCGTAAGACTGCATCCATTTAATGCAACATAACCCTTATCCAGAAGATAAGGAGCCAAAGATTCAGGTCGGGCCATCCACACGACCATATTGTTCTCTGTTTCAATAATCTCGAGCACAGGTACCTGCTGCATAACGTGCCCAGAAAGAACATGCCCGCCAATTTCATCACCGAATCGCGCTGCTCGTTCGATATTCACCACACTGCCTGCCGTTAATGCTCCAAGGTTGGTGACTTTCAATGTTTGCGCAATTGCATCAAAACTGACTCTAGAGCCTGAAATAGTACGTACGGTCAGACAAGTACCGTTGATAGCAACAGACGCGCCTATTTCCAGCCCCTGCATCAGCGCTTCTGGAAAGTCGAAAATAAACGATGCAAATTCTTTTTTGTGCTTGATGTCTGCAACAGTCAAACGCATCTGAACAATACCGGTAAACATTTTGAACTCCTGGGCGTCACGTAAGTCGGCATTATGCACTATACTGACGGGCGACACACAGAGTTTGGAAAGACAGTTGGACGTTCAGAAATCAGGCCTGATTTTATCCGGTGGTGGTGCCCGTGCGGCTTACCAAGTGGGTGTCCTGAAGGCAATTCACAAGATTCTCCCAAAAGGCCACTACAATCCCTTCGACGTAATTTCCGGTACATCAGCCGGTGCCATAAACGGTGTCGGTCTAGCCAGCTACGCAGAAAACTATCGGATCGGTATCAAGCACCTCGAGCGCATCTGGTTGCACTTTTCTCCGGAAACGATTTATCGCACCGATATGGCTGGCGTCTCCCATGGCATATTCAGAGTGATGCGTTCCTTAGTGATGGGGAAGCGTTTTCGTAATGATCCGGTATCACTGCTGAACAACCAACCTCTCCGTGACCTGCTCAACGATGCCATCAAATTTGATCAGATCCAGAGTGCTATCGACAGCGGTGCCCTGCATGCGGTGGCCGTCAATTGCTCCGGCCTAGAGAGTGGAGAATCGGTTGCCTTCTTTCAGGGACATTACAGCATCACCAACTGGGACAGACATCGCCGGGTCGGTAAACGAACCCGTATTACGCTTGATCACCTGATGGCTTCATCAGCGATTCCCATGATCTTCCCAGCAGTAAAGCTTCACGGAGAATATTACGCGGACGGCGCGGTTCGTCAGTTGGCGCCTATCAGCCCGGCATTGCATCTGGGTGCGGAAAAGATCATGGTCATTGGTGTATCGGGTAATGCGCATCGTCGTAAAGAAGATGTGAAACCGCCTTCGGCCTACCCAAGCCCAGCGAAGGTGATGGGCCACATGTTGAACGCTGCTTTCCTGGACAGCATGGAAGCCGATGTCGAGCGCCTGCGCCGAATCAACCGGACCCTGGAACGCATCCCTGAATCCATGCGTCGTGAAGCCGACATGGAGTTGAAACCAATCCAGTTATTAGAGATCAACCCGAGCCGTTCCATCGACCAAATCGCTGGCGAACACGCAGATGAGATTCCGCGCGCGCTGAAACTGACCCTCGGAGGCAGTGGCAACGCCGGTCAGAATGGCTCTGGTATCCTCAGTTACCTCCTGTTCTCCCGCGGGTTCTGTAAAGCGCTGATCGACCTTGGATACAGTGACGCGATGGCGCGGAAGGACGAAATACGCGCTTTCTTCTCTGATCACTTCGAAGATTCTGACGACTGATCACCCAATGCAATGATCTGAATCAAGCTGCCAGTTAAGTCGCTCTGCTACCCTCCGCGGCGTTACTTGAATGACGGCAGCTACCTTCTTTACAAGCCTCTTACCACACTAAGCTACACTTCTGTACGAGCCAGTAGATCAACCTGTTTGTACGCGTCAGCTTTAGGTAAAAAGCGTGTATTTCCAACATGTTACGTTCCCTTGTTTTTACATACCTGGGGCGTATAATGCGCGCACCCGTCTACGCGGGCGTCGAGCCGGCCCAGGCAGCAACCATAAATCATCGTTTTACGACGTTTGACTTACGCTGACTGGGTGCTTGTATAATGTTGTATAGCTTTTGATTGAGAGTGACTAATCGCACTGGCGTACGGGAGTCTGTCGCACCTTGACCGACCAACCATTCAGCGTTTCGCCACTTATCTGAGGTCGAAGATGAAGAAAAAAGCCTTATATTCAGCCGTGATGCTGTTTTTCACCCTACTGCTCGGAGGGTGTGACTATGCTCTCTTCGATTCTGCTGGGGTTACCGGTCAGGAAATGGGTAATACCATCCTGCTGACCATGGGACTGATGCTGATCGTTGTGATTCCAACGGTACTCCTGTCTATCTGGATGCCCTGGAAGTACCACACAACTAAGAAAGACTCTACTTATGATCCAGACTGGGACCACTCTACCAAGATTGAGTTCTACGCCTGGGGCATTCCATTCCTGATTGTTGCGGTATTGGCTGTTATTGCGTTCGAGACGTCTTATTCTCTCGACCCGCGTGAGCCAATTCCGTCTGACAAAGAGCCCATGACTATTCAGGTTGTGGCGATGGACTGGAAGTGGTTGTTCATCTACCCAGAAGAGGAAATTGCGACGGTTAACGAAATCGCATTCCCAGTAGATCAGCCAGTAGAATTCCTGGTCACATCCGCTACCACAATGAACTCCTTCTTTATTCCACGTCTTGGTAGCCAGATCTACGCGATGGCAGGCATGGAAAACCGTGTGAACCTGATGGCAAAAGATCAGGGTGAATTCCGCGGTATCTCAGCAAACTACAGCGGCTTTGGTTTTGCCGGCATGCGCTTCAAAGCCAAAGTAACAACAGAAGAAGGCTACGCTGAATGGCTCGCTTCTGTTCGTAACTCAGCGCAGGTCCTTAATGACGAGGAATATGCGCGCCTGATGGAAGACTCGCGTGATCACCAAGTCGAGTACTTCTCTTCCGTCAATCCGCTGCAGTTTAAGAATATTATTGAGTCGTTTACCGGAGTAGAAAGTAATGGCCGTTCAAACTGATCTGATTAAGGACCCCCATATCCTTACAGGGAAGCTGCACTGGGGCGTTATCCCATACACCGACCCTGTGGTTCTGCCAGTGATGATCGCCTCTGTACTAGGTGGTCTGGCACTGTTTGCCCTCATTACCTATAAAGGTTGGTGGGGTTACTTATGGAAAGAGTGGATTACCTCTGTTGACCATAAGAAAATCGGCATAATGTATGTCATCGTTTCCCTGGTGATGCTATTCCGGGGCTTCTCCGACGCCGTTCTGATGAGAACGAACCAGGCGCTATCTGTTGCCGATGAATTCGGCGGTGGCTATCTACCACCAGAACACTACGACCAGATCTTCACCGCTCACGGTGTCATCATGATCTTCTTCGTTGCTACCCCACTGATGGTGGGTATCATGAACGTGGTTATGCCACTGCAGATTGGTGCGCGAGACGTTGCCTTCCCAGTGCTGAACTCCCTGAGCTTCTGGTTGTTCTTCGTTGGTGCAATGCTGGTTAACATTTCACTGTTCATCGGTGAGTTCGCTGCAACAGGTTGGTTGGCTTACACGCCACTGTCGGGCATTGATTACAGTCCCGGGGTTGGGGTCGATTATTGGATATGGGCATTGCAGATATCCGGTATTGGTACAACCTTAACCGCCCTGAACTTCGTAGCGACCATTCTGAAGATGCGTGCTCCAGGCATGAATCTGATGAAGATGCCAGTATTCACCTGGACTACTTTCATCGCCAACCTGATTGCACTGGTGATCTTCCCGATCCTGACTGTTGCTATCGGTATGCTGACGCTGGACCGTTACTTCGACTTTAACTTCTTCACTAATGACAATGGTGGTAACCAGATGATGTGGGTCAACCTCATCTGGGCGTGGGGTCACCCAGAAGTATACTTCCTGATTCTGCCAGCCTTCGGCATGATCACAGAAGTCGTTGCAACCTTCTCTCGTAAGCGTCTGTTCGGCTACGTATCTCTGGTATGGGCAACTGCCGTAATTGGTATCCTGTCCTTCCTGGTATGGCTGCACCACTTCTTCACCATGGGTTCAGGTGCGAGTGTGAACGCCTTCTTCGGTATCATGACTATGATCATTGGTATTCCGACGGGCGTGAAACTCTACAACTGGATTTTCACCATGTACAAAGGTCGCGTCGAACTGACTGCGAGCATGTGGTGGGTAATCGCGATGCTGATCACCTTCACCATTGGTGGTATGACCGGTGTAATGCTGGCAATCCCTGCGAACGACTTCATGCTGCACAACAGTATGTTCGTACCGGCTCACTTCCATAACGTAATTATTGGTGGTGCGGTATACGGTTACTTCGCTGGTATGACCTACTGGTTCCCGAAAGCGACCGGCTTCAAACTGAACGAGACACTGGGTAAAGCCTCTTGTGCGTTCTGGTTCTTCGGTTACTTCTTCGCCTGGATTCCAATGTACTTCACTGGTTTCGATGGTATGACCCGTCGTCTGCAGTATGTAGACAACACTGAGTGGATCACCAACATGAACATCTCTCTGTTCGGTGTTGCCCTGATCGCAATCGGTATCGGTCTGAACCTGCTGTGTATCGCCTGGAGTATCTACAAGCGTAACGATCCTGAGTATCGTGACGAGACGGGCGACCCATGGGATGCACCTACTCTTGAGTGGTACACCAGTTCTCCTCCGCAGTTCTACAACTTCGGCCACATCCCACACGTGGACGACCTTGAGCCACTGCGTCAGATGAAGAAAGACGGTGTTGCTTATCAGCGTCCTGAAAAATACGAACGCATCCACATGCCTAAGAACAGCTGGATGGGTCCTGTGATCGGTCTGCTGACACTGCCAATGGGCTTCGGTCTGGTATGGCACATCTGGTGGATGGTTGGTGTATCGTTCCTGGCGATCATCGCTGCCTGGTTCCGCTTCAGCTTCGAGCGCGACAAAGACTATTACGTCGAAGTCGAAGAAGTTGAGAAAATCGAGGGCGAGTTCCTCGCGGCCAACCAGGGTCGTAGTTTCACGAATGGATTCGATCACTGATCAATCCAACGGAACAGTGCCAGGCGTTGCTAGCGCCTGGCACAACTAGAGAGATTTAGGGCTAAATTATGACTACAACGTCTAACGCGGTGGATCATCACGACGATCACCACCACGAACACGAAGCACACATGGCCGATATCGGTAACTTCGGTTTCTGGCTATACATTCTGAGTGACTGCCTGCTGTTCGCGACTCTGTTCGCTACCTTCGCGGTAATGAGCCAGAGCTTTGCAGGTGCCATCACTCCCGGCGAGTTGATTGATATCAACCTGCTTGCTGTACAGACTGCTGCTCTTCTGCTCAGTAGTTTTACATTTGGTGTTGCTATGCTGGCAGCACACAAGAAAAACATGTTCCAGCTGTGGCTGTGGATGGTTATTACCGGATTGCTCGGTTTTGCGTTCCTCGCAATGGAAATCTACGAGTTCAATCACTTTGCACACGAAGGTGCGACACCACAGGTTAGCGGCTACTGGAGCTCGTTCTTTGCCCTGGTAGGCACGCACGGTCTTCACGTGACTGCAGGTCTGATCTGGATGGTGGTTCTTTTCTTCCACTTCCGTCGTGATGGCTTCAGCAGCAGCAACATGCAGCGCCTGTCTTACCTGAGCTTGTTCTGGCACTTCCTGGACATTATCTGGATCTGCGTATTCAGCTTCGTTTACCTGAGAGGTTTAATGTAATGAGTCACGATAATCAAGGTCACGGTGGCGAAGCCCACGGCAGCCTGAAGGAATATATCATCGGTCTGATTCTGTCGATCGTACTGACGGTTATCCCTTTCTACCTGGTAGCAACAGGCACATTCGGCGACACAGCAACTATCATCGCTATTATCGTTACGGCAGTAGCTCAGGTATTTGTTCAGCTGGTGTTCTTCCTGCACATGAATGGCTCGTCTTCACAGACGTGGCTGACCATGTCGGGCATCTATGCAGTCTTCATTGTGGCGTTCGTCATTTTGGGCAGTATGTGGATCTTTGAACACCTGAATCACAACCTCTTGATGGGTCACTGATCATCGAGGCTCCTATGTTCAAAGACCTGTTAGCCCTGACAAAGCCCGGAATTATCTTCGGTAATCTGATTGCCTCTGTCAGTGGCTTCCTGCTCGCGGCCCAGGGAAATGTTGATTTTTTCCTGCTGGCGATGATGGTTATTGGTACCACTCTGGTGATTGCATCAGGGTGTATCTTCAATAACTACATCGACCGCGACATCGACCAGAAAATGGCACGTACACAAGATCGTGCACTTGCTCAGGGCCGCGTTAGCGGCTCACTGGCGTTGTCATTAGGGACGATTACAGGCGCACTTGGTTTTTATACCTTGTATGCGGGCACCAATACCATGGCGCTGTTGTTCGGCGTCATTGGTTTTATTGTTTATGTTGGGTTTTACACCCTGCGTTATAAGCGTAGTTCTGTGTATGGCACTCTGGTTGGCAGCCTGTCTGGCGCTTGCCCTCCGGTTATCGGTTACGTCAGCGTAACGGGTAATTTTGATGTGGGCGCAGCAATATTGCTGGTGACCTTCTGCTTCTGGCAGATCCCACACTCTTATGCCATCGCAATCTGCCGCTACAGCGACTACAAAGCTGCTAACATTCCGGTTCTGCCGGTTGAGCAAGGCCTTGAAGCTGCACGCTTCCATATGTACTTCTACATTATGGGATTCGCACTCGCTGCCCTATTGCTTGCTGAACGCGGTTACGCGGGCACCATCTACACACTGGTGATTAGTCTGATGAGTCTGTACTGGCTCTATCTGGTAAAAGCCGGTAACAAGTTCCAGGACGAAGTCGCCTGGGGACGTAAATTGTTCGTCTTTTCGATTGTCACCATCACTGTGTTCAGTGTGCTGATATCGTTTGATTACGTCGTAAAACCTGTTGAAGATACGGTGGTTCTCGCCAGCTTGTAATACCCTCCCACTCAGAGCGTAATATGAAAGATCGAAACTATACGAAGTATGTACTGGTCGCGTTTTTTCTTCTGATGACAGGGCTGATAAGTCTATTTGCCCTGACGACCACTACGCCAATTGGCGTCACAGTGGAACCCATTTACGAACTGGGTGGGGACTTTACCGCCGTCGGTACTGACGGTGAATTCTCCCTCTCTGATTTAAATGGCTCTGCCGTCGTCATGTACTTTGGCTTCCTGAGCTGTACTGAAGCCTGCCCCGATTCAATCGCTGTATACCAGGCTGCTCGCAAAAAACTAACGCCAGAAGAACGCGAACAGGTTAAGTTCGTCTTTATCAGCGTAGATCCAGAGCGGGATACACCTGAAAAACTCAAACAGTTCGAATCCTTTTTCAATGGCCGTCTGATTGTCGTCACGGATACAGTTGACAACATTGAGACGCTGACCAAGCAATACGGCGTGTACTTTGATCTGGTGGATCTCGAAGGCTCTGCGCTGCAATACACAGTCGACCACTCCTCGCGCTTCTACATGGTGGACACCGAAGGCAATCTGGTGACCGCGATGAGTCACAGCACAACACCCAATGAGCTAGCCGCTAAGATTCGACAGCTCCTGACTCCAACTGAATAACCGGCGCTGTTACCGGCCATAAGGACACATCGTGATCAAACCACTGACACTGCTTCTATCCGCTGCGCTCTCCCACTCTGTTATTGCCGACACGTCGATGACAGAGGTGCTTGATGAGCATGGTATTGTCGGTTGCAAACCTCAGCTCGAAGCACTTGCTGACAGCGTGATTGGTGAAAACGAACACCGCCTACACCTCTATCAACCGAAGCGCCATGCCGACAAGTACCCTTTCTCTGTTACTGGCATCATTTCTTACCGGGATCAGGAGGCACAGATTGAGTTCAATGCCAGCCCGATGATCGAAGGCGGCTGCGAAGTATCCTATGTAGAATCGTTCGCACTGCCCGAAACCTGCGTAAAAATTCGCGAAGAAGTGTTCAAAAAGTGGAAGTTTGTCGGCCGTCTCAGCGACAAAAGTTTCTTCCTGCACCACAAGAAAGAACTCGCACGCAATGCGACGCTGACATCCATTAACTCCGGCGCTGCCTGCTTAATCACTCGCCGCGACAGCGGAATCTGATTCCCGCCATGACGGATAGAGCACCGCACCAGCGTATCGTCGTACTCACTGGTGCGGGTATCTCAGCCGAATCAGGCATCAATACCTTTCGCGACAATGGAGGCTTATGGGAGAACCATCGCCTCGAAGATGTTGCCACTCCAGAAGCTTTCTCTCGTGATCCAGCCCTGGTTCAGCGCTTCTACAACCTTCGCCGCGCACAACTGAATTCTGTTACCTACAACGCTGCGCATAAGGCTCTGGCGGAATTTGAGCGAAACTTTCACGGCGAATTTCTACTGGTAACCCAGAATGTCGACCACCTACACCGCCTGTCAGGTTCACAGAACCTGATTCATATGCACGGTGAGCTTCGAAAATCACGCTGCACGACCACCAATCTAGTGTACGACCAGCTCGACGATATCGACGTCCATACGCATTGTGACTGCTGCAATACGCCGACACTACGACCTCATATCGTCTGGTTTGGAGAGATGCCGCTTCTGATGGACGACATCTACGCCGCACTGGAACAATGTGACCTCTTTATAAGCATAGGAACCTCTGGCAACGTCTACCCTGCCGCCGGTTTTGTTGAGGTCGCCAACAGCGTGGGGGCTCGAACAGTAGAAATAAACCTCGAACCATCCAGAGGTGTCACCTTATTCCATGAAGCCTATCAAGGGCCAGCATCCGTTGCTGTGCCCGAGTTCCTAACGAACCTTTAGTGTTTCATCTCCACCTAAGAAAAGCCCGCAAGACACGCGCATAAAAAACCCGCCGAAGCGGGTTTCTTGTGCGTATCAACCAATCGCGAATCAATCGTCGTTTGTTGAACCAATTTTGTGAATCGACAGGTCAGCACCGTTGAACTCTTCTTCTTCGCTCAGACGAATACCCGACACAGCTTTCACCAAGCCGTAAACGATAAAGCCACCAATCACAGCAACCGCGATACCGGCAACAGTACCGATCAGCTGAGACATCAGGCTAACGCCACCAAGGCCACCCATCGCTTCGGTACCGAAGATACCGCACGCAATACCACCCCAGGCACCACACAGGCCGTGCAGAGGCCATACGCCCAGTACGTCATCGAATTTAGGGAACTTGTTCTGCGCCAGGGTGAATACCCAGACGAACAATGCACCGGCAACACCACCCACCAGTAACGCACCAATCGGGTGAAGTACGTCAGAACCCGCACATACCGCGACCAGACCAGCCAGTGGACCGTTGTGAATAAAGCCCGGGTCGTTACGACCGACGATCATCGCCACAACGACACCGCCAACCATAGCCATCAGGCTGTTTACAGCAACCAGACCAGAGATGCCGTCCAATGTTTGAGCAGACATCACGTTAAATCCGAACCAACCGACAGTCAGAATCCACGCGCCCATCGCCAGCCAAGGGATATTTGAAGGCGCGAATGCAGTGACTTTTCCATCACGGTAACGACCTTTACGTGAACCCAGCAGAACCACTGCTGCAAACGCAATCCAACCACCTACACCGTGTACAACAACAGAACCGGCAAAATCATGGAAGCCTGCACCGTAGGTTTCTTCCAGCCAGCCCTGCAGGCTGAAACCAAATACGGCATTGCCATTCCAGATGATGCCTTCGAAGAATGGGTAGACGAATGCAACGGTCAGCGCGGAAGCAATCAATACTGGGTAGAACTTAGCGCGCTCTGCAATACCACCAGAAACAATGGCTGGAATCGCCGCAGCAAAGGTCAGGAGGAAGAAGAACTTAACCAGCTCGTATCCGTTGTTTTCGGTCAGCTCAGCGGCGCTGGCAAAGAAATCCATGCCGTAGGCAACCTGATAACCGATAAAGAAGTAGGCGATGGTTGAAACGCCAAAGTCGGTAATAATTTTAACCAGTGCGTTAACCTGGTTCTTGTGACGCACGGTACCGACTTCAAGAAAAGCGAAGCCCGCGTGCATAGCCAGTACCATAATGGCACCCAGCAAAATGAACATAGTGTTCGCGCTGTACATAAGTGTTTCGACAGCTGAGTTAATACCTGTGATATCCACGAGTAATCCTCTGATAGTTCGTTTTAGTTGTGTCTGGCGCGGCGCACTCTATCGGTGCCCTTTGCGCATAGTCGGGGCAGTTATCCCCTAAAGTCCATTAACAGGGAGACGATAAAGCAGGATTTATGCCATTTTGTCCACTTTGGCAAAACCAAGAAAGAAAAAACGCCCAAAAGTAGAGCCGAAGCGCCCTACAGGGATGCATTGCGAAGATTGAATGAGTGAACGCAAGAAGAGCAGGCCAGATTAAGGCACTAATTTTTATCACCGATAAATAAATTGCACACCAATGGTGCACCCATTACTTATCAGACCACATCCCACTCATCATCACAGGATAAGTAACGGGTTTATAGTCAGTAAATTCAATATCCCGAACCACCTCAAAGTCACGCCACAGCAAGCGAGCTCCTTTCATCCACTGCGTTGCAGCAACCCGGCTTTCGATCAGCTTCAGCTCTTCTGCCGTTGCTTTACGAACTGGTCCAGCTTTTCCACACAATCGTATGCCAGGCTCAGACACGAATCGACCGGTAAGTAATGACTTAAGCCAGAACCAACGCCCTACATTTACTGCCGACACGCAGACGTTCGGATTCGAGTCTATGTTCTCGCCCAATGTCACTGCGTAATGATCGAAGAAGAACCCCGTCTGATCATCACGGAGAAACACCGTGCCGACAGGTGTAATGTGCGGTGTACCGTCAGGGCAGACCGTCGCAATGGAGCAATGCACTGCTGAGGCCTGCGACTGCTCTAACGTGCGTTTGACTTGTGGCCAATTCGATTTTAATGACATGCTTTAACCCTCCCTGGTTAAGCCAAGATTAAAGTTTAATTGCGGTGCGAGATTTCAAAACACACATGGATATTCTGGCGGCGCTCATAGTCTGTAGGAATCGACTTACCTGTGACGTCTCGCACCACAAACTCCGCTAAGGCCTCACGATCGAGGCGGAATTTGCGCAAGTTATTGGAAAAGACCAAGGTGCCACCCGGCGCCAGTCGATCCATCGCCATACGTATCAAGTCAGCATGATCTCGCTGAATATCCAGCACGCCTTCCATACGCTTCGAGTTTGAGAAAGTCGGCGGGTCCATAAAGATCAGATCGTACTCGCCAGTATCGTCTTTCAGCCACTGCAGACAGTCAGCCTGAACAAAACTGTGCTCATCCGGGTTCAGATCATTGGCGCGGAAGTTATCCTTGCCCCAGTTGAGGTAAGTACGGGACATATCCACGCTGGTTGTCTGTGCTCCGGCCACTGCGGCATGGAGTGAAGCGGTCGCCGTGTAGCAGAATAAATTCAGGAAGCGCTTACCACTCGCCTGCTTAGCGATATGCAGACGGGTCGGCCTATGATCGAGGAATAACCCGGTGTCCAGGTAGTCACGGAGATTCACCAGTACATTCACCTGCCCTTCACGGACGGCCATGGTGCGTTTCTCGTCACTCTGTTTTTCATACTGACGCTTGCCGCTCTGGCGCTCCCGACGCTTGAGTACGACTTGCTCGGCGGGTACGCCCGTCACTTCGGGCAATGCAGCCAACACATCCAATAAGCGCTTTTCAGCCACTTGCGGGTCAACAGACTTAGGGGGAACGTATTCCTGTACGTGGAGCCAGTCTTCATAACGATCAACCGCCACGGCGTATTCGGGAATATCGGCATCGTAAATCCGATAGCAATGGACATTCTCACGTTTGGCCCATTTACCCAGATTCTTCATATTCTTTTTAAGACGGTTCGCGAACGCTTCTACCGGGCCTCGTATCGCAGTAGGTTGCGGTCGCGAGGAGCGTTCATCAGCAGCACCGAAGACCAAAAGTTTGGTCTCAATCTTACCGTTCATAAACTTGTATTGCTTATCAAGCGGCCTGCGTATAGCTCGGGCCAGATCGATGTTGCCGGTAAAAATTGCCAGACGCCATTCCGGTAACTTCATGGTCGCGTCATGAAGTTGCTGATAAAGCGGAGCAAGCTGCGGCAGCTCACTCAGACGCTCACCATAAGGGGGGTTGGAGATAACCATTCCGCCCTGCTGAATAACGTCCTTCTGGATGCGAAGGTCATTAATATCGCGACGTTCGAGGTGCACTTTGCCAGTAAGCCCTGAGCGCTCGAGGTTTTTGTTCGCTGCATTCAGCTGCTCGGAGTCGATGTCGAAGCCGTACAATCGATTCTTCATGCTGTTGATGCCATCGGTACGACGCTGACGCGCTTCCTCCACCAGCTTCATCCACAGCTTACGTTCATGGCTTTTCCAGCGCTCGAAGCCCCAACCCTGTCGGTTCAGTCCCGGGGCGACATCCGCCGCCATCAGCCCCGCTTCGATCAGCAAGGTGCCGGAGCCACACATAGGATCGACCAGGGTTTTTCCTTCCTTCGCCAGATCTGGCCAGCCGGCCCGGATCAACAATGCTGCGGCGAGGTTTTCTTTTAAGGGTGCCTTACCCGGCTGCAAACGATATCCACGGCGATGCATGCTTTCGCCAGAGACGTTAAGAAACAACGACAGACGGCCTTTACGTAGCTGGGCCTCAATACGGATATCTCCCGATTTGTCGACAGACGGACGTACACCTGTCTGCTCGCGAAACACATCCACCACGGCGTCTTTAATACGTTGAGCACCAAACTGGGTGTTATTCAGAAACCGGCTGCTGCCGTGGAAATCGATGCGGAACGTTGCATCTACGGGAAATAGCGATGGCCAATCGACAGACTTCGCCATTTTGTACATTTCGTCAGCGCTTTCCACCTGACATTCCTGTAACGGCAACAACAGGCGGCTGGCCAGTCGTGACCACAAACACACCCGATAAGCGGCTTCGAGATCGCCGTGCCAATACACGCCAATATGGCTTTCTTTATCAACACTTCCGCCTAAGTGTCTGATTTCATCTGCGAGAAGCGCTTCCGTACCTTTTGCGCAAACCGCCAGCCAATTGGTGTTGGGATCGTTGTATTCCACGTCACTCATACAGTGCATCACTCTGGGTAATAGCTAACGGCTTCTAAAATAGATCCCGTTAGAACAAATCAATCATTAACATTCACCGTGTTGTCACGGTACAACTATATCCGGTCCGCCGATTTTTCTGTGGCTCACCTCCAAACTTTCGTCACACGAGGAAGCATCTCTATGAAAAGACAGAAACGCGACATGCAGGAAAGAGCATTTGCACGTGGCTACCGAGCAGGCGTTGAGCGCCGCTCAAAAGATCTGGCCCCCGCAGGCCCTACGCACGACGACTGGATGGCTGGTTGGCGATCCGGACGTGAAGACAACTGGGATGGTTATACCGGCGTTTCTGGTATCCACCGAATGGCGGTGTAGCACGCGCCATCAAACGAATTTTCTCCACTCCTGACGAACGTCGTCAGACCTTATGCTCCCCCACCCGGGGCGCTTATGCCCGGTCTTAACCGGGCTTTTCTATGTCATTCAGACTTTTGCGATCGAACGAGCACACTCGCCAATCAATTCTGGACCACGGTAGATAAAGCCAGAATAGACCTGTACCAGCTGGGCACCAGCACGGAATTTGTCGACAGCATCTTCACCTTCAAGGATACCACCCACACCAATTACCGGGATGCGATCGCCAAGCACACCGCACAGGCGAGCAATGGTCAGGGTCGACAGCTCGGTTACTGGTGCGCCAGAGAGACCACCTGCCTCGCTACCAAACTCAGACTTCTCGACTCCCTCTCTCGACAGAGTGGTGTTGGTTGCAATAACGCCATCGATCTCGCAATCGAGCAGAGTTTGAGCAACGGTATCGATTTCCTCATTTTCCATATCCGGTGCGATTTTCACGAAGATAGGCTTATAACCGTGTTCTTTCGCGAGCTCAGCCTGACGCTCCTTTAACGGCATCAGCAAGTCACGTAGGGCATCGCCGTACTGTAGAGTACGCAGCCCCGGTGTGTTCGGAGAGGAAATATTAACCGTAATGTAGGTCGCGTGTTCGTACACTTTTTCAAGGCAAATCAGATAGTCTGATGTTGCATCTTCTACTGCAGTGTCGAAGTTTTTACCGATGTTGATTCCCAGCACACCCTTAAACTTCGCTTTCTTAACCTGCTCAACCAGATGATCTACACCTTTATTGTTGAACCCCATACGGTTAATGATGGCGCGCTCTTCAGGAAGACGGAACAAACGAGGCTTCGGGTTACCCGGCTGAGGGCGAGGTGTGATGGTCCCAATCTCGATAAAACCAAAACCGAGTCGGGCAAAAGCATCGATAAAATCACCATTTTTATCCAAGCCTGCGGCGAGACCGACGGGATTTGGGAAGGTAATGCCAGCCACTGTTACTGGCTGATCGGGTACTTTCTTTGTTAACAGGCCAAGTATCCCCAGCTTTTCTGCCCTACCGAGTAACTTGAGACCCAGATCGTGGGATGTTTCACCATCCATCGTAAATAAAAACGAACGGGCGAGATTGTACCAACTCATAAACTTCTCTCAGGCTAACGGGGGCTAATAGATATCTGCGCGCATTATAGGGACTTATCAGGTCGCTGTAGATCCCTGGCGGGCAAAAAGTCAGGCGAGGCGCTCAATTCGTTCGAATTTTCCCTGAGCATTGAAATGAATCGCAAAACGACCGTGGACACCCTCCCGGGTGACCACTTTCTGTAATACTCCCGCAGGAAATCGTACCGTTCTGCCATCCACTGTATGTGCAAGGACAGTGCGAGCATTGCCCTGATAGTAGCGCAGGTATTCATCACTGCTGATGGAAAGGTAAACGACGATACGCTGACTCATAGCTTTTCCGTTTTTCTACTGCGTGCTTCTCGGCGAACATCCCGACGAATGCGCCAGCGCTCGAGACGTTCTCGTATATTTTTGAACAGTCGAATCCGCGGCTCGGTCATGAGCTCAGGATGCCGCAATGCGAGAATGGCCTCTGGCTGCAAATACGCTGGTAAAACACTCAGGCCTTTCTGATTGAACAACATGGGGGCCAGAGCGCCATAGCGCTCCCAGGGCAATGCTTCTGCGCGGCATTCAGGACGACTCGTCATTACTTTTCCCAGCAAAGCGTCTGTCCGCAACATGGAGCAATTTACACTCTCATTCCAAGCTGGATCAACGTAATCAAGCCAATCAAACGCATCCCCAATCACCCAACGTTCATTCTCACACAGAACGTACGGAGCTAAAGGCGACTCCGTCAAAGGATCTGGGTGCTCAGACAAAATTCGGTTCCAGAAGCGAAGTCCCTGAAAGTTCGCCACCAGATCCGCAAATGAATATACGCCTGTCGTCTCTGCACCGAAATACACTGACTCGGTCCACTCGCCAAACAGCAAGGCGTTCTTCAGGCTGCCATGCATCTGCTCGGTCTCTTCGAAGTAGCTATAACCTTCAGTGAAGAAGTGACCAAACTTATCAGTGCCTACGTAGTCATCGCCGACACGAACAACAGACGCTACGCGTTCAGAGAGCACCAGAGACGGCGAATGCGGCCAGGTAAACTCGTGATACACCGAGTCCTGAAACAAGGTAGATAAACGCTCGATGTCCGGGCTTTGCTCAGCATAGGATTCAACCTGCCCCACTAATGGCCGGGCCAGTAAAACCCTGAAGGAATCATACAGCCGATCGACATTACAACGGGAGCGCGCAGGCACACGCTGCACCTTACGCGGTTTCAGATGAGGCTCATTGCGATTGGCGCGCACAAGTGCGCGTTCGATACGCTGTGCTACTTCGGCATTTAACGCATTACGGCTGTCCGTCAGCGTATCAAGCTCGGGCTGACTGAAATGATCAACCTCAGCGGCATACAGGAATGCAGTTGTAGACAGTGCCAGAACGGCAATCAGCGCTTTCAAGAGGGGGATTCGCGTCGGTGAAAACCGCAGTTTTACACCGACGCTGGCTTCATATCAACTTAAGAGCCCGGTTTAGCTGTGACGACTTGCCTGAGCCAGGTCGAGAAGCTCACGCAGGGCTACCGCTATCATAGGAAAGGTCGTCTGCTCGATACTCTTAAGGTCTTCCAGCATACGTTCCCAACGATCGACCAGCACACGCTGCTCGTCTTCCCAATGGTCAATCGCCACTTCGAGATCTGTTTCATCAGAATGACCTTTCAGTATTCCCACCGTTAATGAGCGCTGCTGCCAGTCCAGATCATCCCGGAAGCTCTCTCGTGCCATGGCTTCCCAATGATTCGAAGCCGGAAGATCATTAACCTGCTGTAGGAACCAATTCAGAGACAAGTGCTCGCCCACACCAAAATAGGCCTGCGTTACTCTCTCTACCGGGCAGTCAGAATGGGCAGCCGCTTCAATAATACCCAGCGACGAATACAACTCACTTGCGCCAGCAGTAAAGGCCGCCAATTCATCGGGCACACCCAATTCTCTACGACGTTGGTGTTCTTTCTGCCAGCGTTCAAGTGCGCTGCCCTTCAGCGTAGTCTTGAGGTTAGTGGCAATGTGACGCACAGCGGCGCCAAATCGCGACACTTCGCTCTCGATTTCCACACTCACTCTGCGGTTACGCAAGAACCAGCGGGTCGCACGACGAACCAGTCTCATCAGCTCTGCCATCATATCTTCCTGAACATCAGTAGGTACCTGATAGTCCAGTGCGCTGATCTCAGCCCAGTGCTCGTGTAGTGAGAAGGTATCCCGAGCGGTAACATAGGCGCGTGCGATATCAACGATGGTCGCGCCGGTCGAGTCCCGAAGTCGATTAACAAAGGTGATCCCCATATGGTTCACCATGTCGTTAGCCAACTGCGTCGCAATAATTTCACTCCGCAGGCGGTGGCTATTGATCGAATCTGCAAACTTCTTATTCAGTGCGTCTGGGAAGGCTGTCGCCACAATTTTTGCGATATAGCTATCTGACGTAATCTTGTCTGCATTCAGGCGCTCTTTCATATCCGCCTTGGTATACGAAATAAGCACTGCCAGTTCAGGACGGGTCAACCCCGTATTATTCGTACGGCGTTCCTGAAGCTCTTCCTCATCGGGCAAAAATTCCAACGAGCGGTTCAGTTTTCCCTGCTGCTCGTAGTCCTTCATCAAGCGAATATATTCATCGAGGCGGTCACGACAATCACGATACGCTAACGCGATCGCCTGCGTCTGATGATAGTTGTTGTTCAGTACCAGATCAGCGACAGGATCTGTCTGATCAAGGAATACTTTATTACGCTGCTTACGGGTCAGATCACCGTTGTCCATGATCTCATTCAGCATAATTTTGATGTTGACCTCATGGTCCGAGCAATCAACACCACCCGCATTATCAATAAAGTCGGTATACGACGCGCCGCCGTGTAAGCCAAATTCAATACGACCAAGTTGAGTAACACCGAGGTTACCCCCTTCGCCAATGACTTTGGCACGGACATCACGACCATTGATACGTAATGCATCGTTAGCCTTATCACCTACATCAGAATCCAGTTCAGTCGCCGCTTTAATGTAGGTTCCGATGCCGCCATTCCAGATAAGATCAACCTCCGCCTTAAGAGCCGCTTTAATCAGCTCGTTCGGCGCCAGTTTGCTTTCTTTAATGCCAAAGCGTTTCTTCATTTCAGGTGAAATATCAACGCTCTTTGCAGCGCGAGAGAAAATACCGCCTCCTTTGGATATCAGAGCTTTGTCATAATCCTCCCAGCTGGAACGGGGTAATTCAAACAAACGTTTACGCTCTTTAAAGCTGCTTGCCGAATCAGGATTCGGATCGATAAATATGTGCATATGGTTGAAAGCGGCAACCAGCTGGATATGTTCCGACAGCAACATGCCATTACCAAAGACATCACCGGCCATATCGCCGATCCCGACCACGGTGAAATCTTCTTCCTGAACATTATGTCCGCGCTCACGGAAATGCCGCTGCACCGAGACCCAGGCACCGCGCGCAGTGATGCCCATCTTCTTGTGGTCATATCCAACAGAACCACCAGATGCGAAGCCGTCGCCCATCCAGAAACCACGATTTACTGCGATTTCGTTGGCGATATCTGAGAAGGTCGCGGTGCCTTTATCTGCGGCAACCACCAGATACGGGTCTGGTTCGTCGTGTCGCACAACCGATACCGGAGGAACGATATCGCCCTCAACCAGATTATCGGTGACGTCCAGCAAAGCGCTGATAAAGGTTTGATAGCAAGCAACACCTTCGGCAATAAAGGCGTCTCTTCCACCTTCGCTGGGCGGACACTTAGATACAAAACCACCTTTCGCACCAACAGGAACGATGACCGCATTTTTGACCTGTTGCGCTTTTACCAAGCCCAGGACTTCTGTTCTGAAATCGTCTATACGGTCTGACCAGCGCAAGCCACCACGAGCAACTTTACCGCCTCTCAGGTGGACACCCTCGATACGAGGCGAGTACACGAAGATTTCAAACATCGGACGTGGCAGAGGAATATCAGAAATTTCTGATGGCTTAATTTTAAACGAGAGATAACTCTTCTCTTTGCCCTCATCATCGGGCTGAAAATAATTGGTGCGTAATGTCGCCTTCATCAGCTCAAGATAGCGGCGAATAGTCCGGTCTTCGTTGAGCTGTTCAACCGCGTCCAGTGATTCGAGAATTCCTTCCTCAATCTCAGAGGTTTTCTTGAGGCGCGCGTCCATGTCATCCTCGCCGAATTGAGCAAGCCCAAAACGCGCATGGAAGAATTCTACGATGCTGGCACTGATAGGAATGTAACGGCCCAGGGTATCTGCAATGTAGTTTTCAGAGATTCCAAAACGAATCTGCTTCATGTAACGCGCATAGGCACGCAGCAGAGCGATGTCTTTCCAGCCAAGCTTAGCCCCCAGCACCAAACGGTTGAACGAGTCGTTCTCGGCACGTCCTTTCCAGATAGCCCGGAAGGCATCCTGAAAGACCTGTTTAACCTCAGCAATGTTAATGCTGTCGGCGAGGGTATATTTAAGTGAAAAATTATGAATCCAGACACGTCGTCCATCAGCGCATACGATTTCGTATGGGTGCTCTCCCATCACGCGTAAGCCGAAGTTTTCCAGAACAGGAATAATATCTGAGAGCGGTAAAATAGAATCCGGATTAAAGAGCTTGAAGCGAAGTTCGTTCTCGCCCCCCTCTAACTCGCGGTAAAAAGACATACCGAGCTCATCATCGGCCGACGACTTGAGCGCATCCATGTATTGAATATCAGACACCGCCGTGCGCGCCGAGAAGTCTTCACGATAGCCAGCAGGAAATGCCGAACGATAATCGTGATACAGCAGGTTGCCTCTTTCCTCACCCACCTGTTCAATCAGGGCTGAATGTAAATCGTCAGTCCACGAACGTACTACCTGACGGATTTTATTCGCAACGATCACTTCATCGTAGCTGGATTCGTGGTCTGGATTCAGACGAACAATAAAGTGAGTCCGCGCCAGAACAGATTCCGAAAAGTAAGTATTAAACTCAATATCGAGCGGTTCGAATTCCTGACGAAGAATGTCTTCCATCTTCTGTCGCAATTCGGTGTTGTAGACGTCACGCGGTGTATAAGCAATGCACGAAAGAAACTTACTGTAGGTGTCTTTTCTCAGGTAAACGCGGGTCTGACGTCGTTCCTGAATATTCAATACGCTGATGGCGGTTTTATACAGCTGATCGACATCCGACTGGAATAGCTCATCACGAGGATACACCTCCAGGATACGATCTAACTCTTTGGCACTGTGGCTGTGTTTTTCAAAACCCGCCTTATCACGAATAGCAGTCAGCTTACGGCGGATGATCGGAATATTATTCGGCGTTTCTATGTACACGATCGAGGTAAAGAGCCCCATAAAGCGCATACCGCCAACCACGTTCCCGTCTTTGTCAAAGCGCTTGATCACTACGTAGTCCGGATACGCAGGGCGATGAATGCGACTGCGGTTGCCTGACTTCATGAAATTGATCAGCGATGGGCCCGTTATAAACTCTTGGATCTCTGGCTCAAGGTCACGTAATTTCACCTGAGAGCGCGTTGTATCGATATCACGGAATGTGCCGAGGTCATGTTCTACAACACGATCCACCACATCGCCTGATTTATTACGCTTGACTGTAAATTCATCGTAAGCGAGGAAGGTAAAGTGATTATCTGCCATCCAATCGACAAAGTCCGCCGCCTCAGCGCAGGTATTTTTATCGTTTACCGTACAGGCTTTACGAAGTTCGTTAGCCGTCTCCTGCGCTTTGCTTAACATTGCGGGGAAATCACGTACACAACGCTGGACTTCCTGTAATACCTGTTGGATATCGTTGGTCAGATCTGCCATCAGCTGCTGGTCTGAATGGTGATCAACCTCAATATAAATAATCGCTTCTGACTGCTTCCCTTTGCCGGGCTTATCCCATTTTCCTGATGTTTTCAGCGAACCATCTTTCTCACGGGTAGCGTACAAGGCGCAGTAGTGAATCGCATGCAGTGACATCTGCCGTGCATTAAGCTGCATCCTGATCGAATCAACCAGAAATGGCATGTCGTCAAACACAATTTCGATAACCGTATGCAAGGACTGCCAGCCATGGTTCTCATGGTCTGGATTAAACACCCTGACTTTGGCTTCTCCGTCCGCCCGCTTCTGAACGAATTGCCAGCACGATAAGGTGGCACCATAGAGATCTTCCACCGATCTGTTCAGAACTTCGTCCGAAGGCGCACCTGAGTAGTAAAGGTCAGCAAAGCGGGTTAATTGACCTGCCAGGCTGGCGTCGTTGCGTTCGTTGATCAGAGCATGTAAAGGTGTCAGCATTGCATTCACTCGCAGCGGAATCCGTTAAAAAGTTATGTCCCGTGACCTCTGAAAAACAGAGGAACCTTATCTATAGCTTAGACTATCTGTCATCTTTGCCAGTTGCAGTGACGCAAAGGGAGTTGACTCTCCTTTACGCAGCCTCAAATAACTTTGATCAACTGGCGTACCAGAAGCATTGACCGCCCCGTTGTAATCTCTAAAATCCTTTATAAATCAAAGCATCAGGACAGGTCTCAGATGAGTTTACAAAACGGATTCCAACAACTCCGTGACAACCTGCAAAAAAGTATCATTGGCCAGCCACAATTGGTTGAACGCCTGCTACTCACTCTCTTAGCTGATGGACACCTCTTGGTAGAAGGTGCGCCTGGCCTGGCGAAGACCAAGGCGATTAACGCCCTCGCAGATCGGATGGAAGGCGAGTTCAAGCGTGTGCAATTTACGCCGGATCTGCTGCCGGGCGATATCACAGGGACGGAGATCTATCGCCCCGAAACCCAAACGTTCGACTTTCAGGCTGGCCCCATTTTTCACAACCTGATTCTGGCTGACGAAATTAACCGTGCTCCGGCTAAAGTGCAGAGCGCCCTGCTCGAGGCAATGGCTGAGCGTCAGGTCACCGTGGGTGGTGTCACCCGCGACCTTCCAGAAGTGTTTATGGTGATGGCAACCCAGAACCCAATCGAGCAAGAAGGTACGTACCCTCTACCCGAGGCCCAACTCGACCGATTCCTGATGCATGTAAAAATCGGCTATCCGGATGCCAGTGCAGAGCAGTCGATTCTGCGCTTGGCGCGCGGTGAAGCTCTGGACAGCAAGGCATATGAGGGCAACAAGCTCACCGAGAAGCATCTGTTAGCTGCACGCAATCAAGTGCTTTCAATACATATGGCAGAAGCGGTTGAGGAATACCTTGTTCAGTTAATTATCGCCACGCGCGAGCCAGCAACCTACGGCGAAGATCTCGCCCGCTGGATTGAATTCGGCGCCAGCCCGCGAGGCACCATCGCTCTCGACCGCTGCGCCCGAGCATACGCGTGGCTGCAAGGCCGGGACTACGTCAGCCCGGATGATATCCGCGCCGTTGCACACGATGTGTTGCGTCACCGTATCTTATTAAGCTTTGAGGCAGAGGCGAGTGGCCTGACCAGCGATAAAGTCATCAGCGAACTTCTGAATCGAGTGCCTGTCGCCTGATGGGCCACAATGCGATGAGCAATAGCCTCTCTGTGCGTAGCGAATTCTCAGGCGGCACTCAGATTATCCCTGCACGTCTTGCTGGCTTGCGGGTGCTTGCTTCCTTATTACCTTTGCACAAGCAAAAGAAAATTCTGAACGAGCAATCCGGTTCTCATGCGTCGCGACTACGAGGACGCGGTATCGACTTCTCTGAGGTACGGGAATATCAGGCTGGTGACGATATCCGCTCCATGGACTGGCGGGTAACAGCACGAACAGGGCAAGCCCACATTAAAGTTTTCCGGGAAGAGCGGGAACGTCCGGTACTGGTTGTCACGGACCTGAGAGCCAGTATGGACTTCGGTACCAAGCGCGCCCTCAAGCGCGTTGTCGCCGCCGATGTCTCTGCCCTGCTGGCGTGGTCTGCTGCGAGTCAGGGGGATCGATTGGGCGGACTCATCTTTAATGATAACGATGAGTTCGACTTACGCCCTCACACCGGCCGCAAAACACTCATGGCCTTCCTTCACCGATTGGCCGATATGCCGCGAACGCTGCACAAAGCCAGTGGCGAGCGCATGTTGGAAATCTGCCGTCACATCGCCCGGGTCGCGAAACCCGGCTCTGCCATCTATATCGTTTCAGACTGGCTGGGCTATGATCAGGAATGCGAGAAGGTACTGTACGCCACCGCCCGTCACTGTGATCTGATTGCGGTTCGGGTCAGTGATCCGTTTGAAGTAACGCAGCCTACGGGAGATTACACACTCACCGATGGCCAGCAAAGAAAACGTCTGACTGTTTCTGATCGGGATAACCAATCACAGCGCGAGCGCTGGCTACACCAAAGTACGGAGCTGAAAGCCTCCCTGCTCCGACTTCAGACTCCGCTTATTGAGATCAGTACGAACGAAGACCCGCTCGATGCAATACGTCGCGGAATGGGATTCAGTGCACTCACTCCTCATCCCAGCAATCACGCCAACCCTCATCCAGGAGTATCAGAATGAATACTCCCGGCATGAATCCGCTCGCAGCTCAACTCGCCGACATCATTGAACCTGCCCCAGTCGGCTGGTTCCCGCCAGCATGGGGGTGGTGGGTACTGTTGGTTCTCTTTCTGGCAGTCATCGGCGTCGCAACCTGGTGGGTGCGCGTTTGGCTACAGCAACGCCGACTGCTGCTGGTTGCCGATACACTGCTCGATCAGGCATTGGAGCAATATCAGACAACGCAAGATTCTCAGCGTTATTGCCAGAGCCTGAATCAGATTATGAAACGTTACTGGAAAGCATGTGCTCCCACTGCAACTCATGTACTGAGCCTGTCTGGCAGTGACTGGGTCAAGGCGTTTATGCATGCTGCGCCCTCCTCTGGCTTGTCACAAAACACACAACAAGCACTTGCGGAAGGCGCTTACCAACCGCTCCACGAATTAAAAGTAAACGACCTTGATCAGGACGTCCGGCGTTGGTTACGCAAAGCAAAACCCGCACATATCCGACGAGCCTCGCTGGAGCCGGAACATGTTTGAGTTTCAGGTACCCTGGGCCTTTGTATTAATCATTTTGCCTTTGCTTACTCGGGCGTTACTGCCCGGCTATAAAAAGCAGGAAGCAGCATTGCGCGTCACCAACCTGCCTTCCTGGAACAGTCAAAATACCCGTTCGGCAGAGTCCGCTAAGCGCCTGAGTCCGTGGTTACTACCCACACTGGCCTGGCTAACGTTGGTCGTCGCACTCGCCCGCCCCGTATGGCTTGGTGAACCCGTGCGATTACCCGCCGAGGGACGTGACCTTATGCTTGCAGTCGATATATCCGGCAGTATGGATACCGCAGATATGGAGCTGGATAACCGCCCAGTGAACCGCCTTGCCGTGGTGAAGCAGGTCCTCAACGACTTTATTACGCAGCGCGATGGCGACCGGCTGGGACTGATCCTGTTTGGATCAAACGCCTACCTTCAAGCACCGCTCACCTTTGACCGTGAAACAGTCCGCACCTTTATGAACGAGGCTCAACTCGGGCTTGCCGGAAAACAAACTGCAATTGGTGATGCCATTGCGCTCGCGGCAAAGCGAATGCGGGAAAACCCTTCCGATAGCCAGGTTATCGTCTTACTCACGGACGGCGAGAACACCGCGGGCAGTGTTGAACCCGTTCGCGCAGCGCAATTAGCCGCCGAACTGGGAATGAAGATTTATACCATCGGACTGGGTGCAGAAAGTATGCAAGTGCCGAGCTTTTTCGGCAGTCGAACCATTAACCCGTCGCGGGATTTAAACGAGAGCGAGCTGCAAAGCATTGCTGACCTGACCTCGGCCCGGTTTTTCCGAGCACGCAATACGGAAGAACTAAGCCAGATTTATCAGCTGATTGACGACCTTGAACCCACCGAGCGCGAAAAGAAAACCTACCGCCCGGAAACAGGTCTGTTTCAATGGGCCCTGTTAGCCGCATTACTGCTGACCTGGTTACAGCTCATGATCACACGGAGGCAGATGGCATGAGTGAATTTCTGACTCATTTCCACTTTCTCAGGCCCGCTTGGCTACTCCTGATCGTGCCCGGCATTATCTTCGCGGCAATGGCTCTGCACCGCACTCTACGTAGCGCACAATGGGATAAGGTGATCGATCCTGAATTGCAAAGTCATATGCTCGACGCCAGACCGGGTAAGCAGTCTTACGTAAGCGCCATTGCAGTATTTCTGGCCAGCCTGATTGCAGCGATCGCCATCGCCGGGCCGAGCTGGCAACGCAGTGCAGTTCCTCTCGTCAAAAATCCCGATGCCCTGATTCTGATGATGGACATGTCGCTTTCAATGAACTCAACCGACATGGCGCCCAATCGTGCAACGCGCGCAGTGCGCAAAGCGACCGATATAGTTCGCGGTCGCGAAGATGGTGTAACAGCGGTCATCGCCTACTCTGGCGAGGCACACACAGTGGTTCCCTTTACCGACGACAAAGCCACGGTAGAACATCTGCTGACGTCACTATCGCCGGAAATCATGCCCAAACTCGGAAGCCGCCCAGACAAGGCATTAATTCAGGCACAAGCACTGATGACAGACGCGGGGATTTCAGAGGCCAGTATCCTGATGATTACCGACGGCATTCAGGAAAAAGACATTGAACGTATTCGCGCAACCCTCCCTGTCGATACCACATTGTCACTGATTGCGGTCGGTACCGCAGAGGGAGCGCCCATCTCTATTGGGGAACAAGGTTTTCTGAAGCTGGACGACGGCACCATTGTGTTACCAAGACTGGATACCAGCCCCATGCAGGCACTGTACAAAGCAACTGGCAGCCGCTGGAGAATGCTCAGCTACGATGACAGCGACTGGCGAGCCCTGATTGATGGGCCAACGTTTAACGACACCGATAAATCCCAACAAGATACCCGAAAAGACACTCTGGAAGTCTGGCAGGACAATGGCTACTGGCTGGCTTTTCTACTGATTCCCATCGCTATTCTGGGCTTTCGCCGTGGTGTCCTCTTTAGCGTCGTCCTGTGCGTCATCCCCAGTCTTCCGCAGCCGGCCATGGCGGGCTTCTGGCAAACGGACAACCAGGAAGCTGCAGCCCTGCTAGAGACTGACCCCGCCCAAGCTGCAAACCTGTTCACTGACCCTGAATGGCAGGGCGCGGCGCACTACCGCGCCGGCGACTACGAAGCCGCAGCCGATGCTTTTGCCAAAAGTGATTCAGCCGAAGCCAGCTATAACAGAGGTAATGCACGGGCAATGCAGGGGCAATACGACCAGGCCATTGATGCCTATCGCGATGCATTGAAAAAAGACCCTAATTTGAAAGCAGCACAACAGAACCTCGAAGTAGTTGAGCAGGCACTCGAAGAACAGGAAAAACAAAATTCCCAATCGGGCGATGGTGACAACAGCGATAAGTCCCCAAAAAACAAATCGGAGAACAGCGAATCTGAAAACAATGAATCTGGTGAGAGCGAGCCTGGGAACAACGACTCCAGTCAAAATGACTCGCCATCTCAGGAGTCCTCAGAACAAAACTCCCAACAAGGTTCTGACCAAAACCAAAGTTCTGAGCAACAACCAGATCAGACAGCCGGGCAGGATCAAGAGAATTCTGAAAGCGCGTCAGGATCTGATAGTGAAAGCGAATCAGCAGACAGCGAACAGGCTCAAAGCCAGTCACGGCAGAAACAAGACGACGAATACGCCGAACAGCAAGCCAATAAACAAGCTCAGAACCAGGAAACCGCTGAGTCTGAAAAACAAACCGAGTCGCAGCCCCCAGAAAATGGTGACAACATTGAGCAATCAGACTTAAAGCAATCAGACAAAGAGCAATCGAATACAGAGCCATCAAGCACGAACCCGCAGCAAGACAGTGAAGAAGCTCCCGCAGACGACAGTCCATTCCAGCATCTGTCACGGGAACAACAAGCAGCGATGGAATCCGTGCTTAACGAAGTGGAAGATAATCCCGGCCTGCTGATGCAAAGGAAATTTTTGTATCAATATCGTCAGAATGCAGACCAAAGTGAAGAGGACGTACTATGGTAATGCGCGCACTAATCGCAGCCGCATTTTTATTGCTTAGCCAGCTTGCCGCTGCCGCGGATCTTATCGCCAGTGTCGATCGCAAACAGATAGGACGTGCCGACCCGGTGACGCTTCAGATTGTCTACAGCGATGTTCAGGCTGGATTTTTATCGTTATTGAATACCGACATGCCAGACATGTCACAGCTTGAGCGCGACTGGAATATTGTCGGCCGACCAAGGATCAGCAAAGAAAGCTCCAATATTAACGGCAATCGAACAGCACAAACCCGCTGGGAGGTGGAGCTATTGCCACGCCGTAGTGGCGAAGTACTGATTCCTTCCCTGTCTTTCAAAGGACAATATACCGATCCAATTCGGATACAGGTTAAAGACACACAAACAACCCAGCCGGAAAAAACTGAGAATTTTTACTTCGAAGTCGAGGTCAGCAGCGGAACGCACTACGTGCAGGAGCAACTGCTCTATATTGAACGCACGTATTACACGGTCAATCATGAAGACGCCGTTCTGTCCGAATTTGAAGTCGCGAACGCCCGCGTACAACCGCTCATGGACGCCAAACAATACCTGACCGTAGTGGATGGTCAGAGGATCGGTGTATACGAGCGACGCTATGCTCTGTTCCCCGAGTCTTCAGGAACACTGACCATTCCCGGACAGCGCTTCACGGCTCGGGTGACAGATCGCTTTAATCGTTTCCGCGGTTCAGCCGAAACCATCGTCAGCAAACCGATCGAATTGCAGATACAACCCATACCCGATAATTACCCACAAGCCCCGTGGATTCCTGCAAGTCGATTCACACTGGAAGAGACGTTCAGTGCGCCCCCTACCGAGTGGCAAGTCGGCGAGCCCGTCACCCGCACCTTTACGATTAAAGCGACTGGGCTTAGCGCAGGCCAGGTACCACCTATTCCTATGGCGGAAGTACCGGGCGTACGTTATTACCCGGATCAAACACAGGACAACAGCAGTATTTCAGACCAGGGAATCACAACCGTGGTCACCCAGAGCGTCGCTGTGGTACCGGGAAACACCGGAGACCTGATACTCCCTGAGATTCGTATCCCGTGGTGGAATACCCTCGAAAATCGAGTGGAATACGCCACCCTGCCAGAACACAACATTCAGGTTATTGCAGCCAAAGCGTCCACCAGCCCCTCAGATGCGATACCTGAGTTAACCGGAAGCGATGAAGCTGATAGCGATAACGCAACAGCCACAGAGACGACTCAAAGCTATTTAATAGCGTTAATAGTGTCTATCGGCTTTAACTTGTTATTACTGGCAGCAATCATAGGGTTGTATCTCTCAAGAAAAAATCAAACAACCGTTACGAGCACCGAAGATACAGCCAAAGCAGAAAAAGCGTCGAAAGAGGAAACTCATTACCTCTGGCGCGAGCTTAAAAAGGCCGCACGAGACAATAATGCGCAAGCATTAAGAGAAATGATTATTCGTTGGGCTGCCTCTGAGTCCGGACAATCAATGACCTCGCTGGCGCAAGCCGAAGTCTGGCTGGATGACTTCCGTTTGAGTGCTGCCCTTGCAGAGCTGGATGCCACCCTTTACAGCACTGACGACAACAGCGCCTTTAATGGTCAAGGCATCATAGGTCTGATTGAAAAAGCGCTGAAAGCGAAAAAAGAAAAGCAAAACACCAGCCGGAACGAATCAGTACTGCCAGAGCTGTACTGATTCGTGGGGCACGTAAGGAGCGTAACTGGACAGTAGTGTCTGTAGACCGTAACTGAACAATAGTTACTATAGGCCGTGACTGGACAACAGTGCCTTAAATGCACTTTCGTCCAGTACTTCCACTTCAAGCTTCTGTGCCTTGGCGAGTTTTGAACCCGCCTTGTCACCGGCAACCAGAAAATCTGTTTTCGCCGACACACTTCCTGTGACTTTAACACCAAGCCCCTCAAGTGCAGCCTTCGCGTCATCGCGAGTCATATCACTCAAGGTACCTGTAATAACCGCCACTTTGCCCGCCAGAGGTGCAGACTCATCGCTTGTGACAGGCTCTTTTTCTTCCCAATGAATGCCCGCTTTTTTCAGCTGGTCGATGACAGTGCGGTTGTGTTCTTCAGAAAAGAAATTAACAACATGAGCGGCAACAATATCGCCGATATCGTCGACTTCAATCAGTTGCTCATGCGTCGCGGCCATAATCCGGTCGAGATAACCAAAGTAGGACGCAAGATTATTAGCCGTGACTACGCCAACCTCTCGAATACCCAATGAATAAATAAAGCGCGCCAGCGTCGTACTCTTGGACGCTTCTAAAGCATCCAGCACATTCTGCGCACTCTTTTCAGCCATACGTTCCAGTGCAGCAATATCTTCCAGTGAAAGATGAAAGAGATCGTCGAGCGTATCAATCAAACCGGCTTCAACCATTTGTTCGATCAGCTTGTCACCCAGACCTTCTACATCAAGGGCCTTTCTCGACGCAAAGTGCTTGATGGCTTCTTTACGCTGCGCCGAGCACACTAAACCACCAGTGCATCGAGCGACCGCTTCACCCTCGACTTTCTCAACGTGTGAGTCGCATACCGGACAAGAGTGCGGCATAACGATATCTGTTACCTGCTCAGGTCGACGCTCTTCAACCACAGAGACGACTTGTGGAATCACGTCACCAGCACGCCGGATAATAACGGTATCGCCGACTTTCACTCCCAAGCGCGCAATTTCATCCATGTTGTGCAATGTGGCGTTGCTGACAGTCACTCCTGCAACGTGGACCGGTTTCAAACGCGCGACAGGTGTTAAGGCACCAGTGCGCCCGACCTGAAAATCCACACCGAGCAGTTCGGTCATTTCTTCGACTGCCGGAAATTTATAGGCAATCGCCCAGCGAGGGGCCCGAGCAACAAATCCCAACGCCTCCTGCTGCGCCAACGAATCGACTTTGAAAACCGTCCCATCAATTTCGTATCCGAGGCTCATGCGTTTTTCGCCCAATGCCTGGAAAAATGCCTGCGCCTGCTCTATCCCTTCGACTACCGCCATCTCTTCATTGATGCGTAATCCCCAGGCCTGCACTTGTTTCAACGTTTCACTATGAGTCGCTGGTAAGGTGTACTCGTCACTTACCACACCCAGACTGTAGGCACAGAATTCCAGTGGTCGCTTTGCGGTAATACTTGAATCTAACTGGCGTAACGAACCTGCAGCGGCATTACGTGGGTTAGCAAAGACTTTCTCGCCTTTTTCACGAGCACGGTCGTTATAGGCGTCAAAGCCTTCTTTCGGCATATAGACTTCGCCGCGGACTTCAACGCGCTCGGGAATATCATTACCCATTAAACGTAATGGAATATTTTTAATGGTTCGTACGTTCTGCGTGACGTCTTCGCCGGTTTCACCGTCGCCGCGTGTCGCTGCACGCTCTAACACACCGTTAATGAACAACAGGCTGATTGCCAAGCCGTCCAGCTTAGGTTCACAGGCGTAGTGAATCGTTTCCTGAGTTTTTAAGCGGTCGCGTACTCTCTGATCAAAAGCAATGAACTCTTCTGCGTTCATCGCATTGTCGAGAGACAACATTGGGCGTTCGTGCTGTACCTCGGTAAAGCCCGCCAATGGTGCCGCACCGACCCTTTGAGTGGGTGAATCGGGTGTTACCCATTCTGGATTAGCCTGCTCCAAAGCCTGTAACTCGCGCATAAGGCGATCATACTCAGCGTCCGGTAAAGCAGGCTCGTCCAGTACGTAATAGAGGTGATTATGGTGGTTTATCTGATCGCGAAGCGCTGCAACTTTTTCAGCGCCGTCAGACGAAGAAGAGGCAGCGTTATCGGCTGCCTCTGAAAACATATCTTGTTGGCTCATTGTCGTTTTTTCGCCGCCAGCCGCTGCTGACGTTCGTACTCAAGAATCTGCTGACGCTCGTGCTCCATCGTCTGCGGCGTCATAGCACTGTGAGACTCATCCAGAACATCAGCCTTGAGGTTCCGGGCTACTGCCATCGCCATTTCAGACATGGCTTCATAGGCTTCTAAAGGTCGTTTCGCACCCGGCAGGCTCATAAAGAAACTCAGACCTCGGAAGCGCTGCTCCGACATGTGCGCCGGGTTAAACGTACCGGGATTTTCAATCTGAGCCACAGAGAACTGAATACGCCCCTGACCATCGGCTTCTTCAAAGCGATGAAAAATATCTTTCTCACCGTAACGCAGATCGCAGCTGTTAAAGAAATGCAGCAACTGATGACCG
Organism: Thalassolituus sp.; assembly: GCA_006212115.1. Lineage (GTDB taxonomy): Bacteria > Pseudomonadota > Gammaproteobacteria > Pseudomonadales > Oceanobacteraceae > Thalassolituus. Next base: position 35,048 of record PDUK01000013.1, read on the forward strand.
CTAAACCCTGAGTGGTCCTTAGCCAAAGCGTGGATAACCAACACCAAAGAAGGAACCGGACGGTCCGCCAGAACTTCTGCATTATTGCCAGCGTAATTGACCGGCAATGGCGTGGTGTCATCTTCTGCTGAGGACTCTTCCTCCAGAGACGCTTCTACTTCCTCTTCGAGATGAGGATCATTTATTTCTTCTGGCTCTTCGACCTGCTCGGTAATGTATTCATCAGGTGTTGCTGTAGCTTTACCCTTTTCAACAGGCTCAGACGTTTGTTGAGAGGAAGCAACTTTAGGCTCTTCTTTAACGACTCGAGGCGCAGAAATAATGCCTTCATGACCAAACTCCTCGACGTCCAGTAACACAGGTACTTTTTCATCGAGATCAACGGGCTTGGCAGTCGGAATAACGGCCGGGCGAAGGGGCTTTTCTTCTGTTACTTGTACTGCAACCGGCTCGGCTTTTTGCTCAGCAACTTCGGCGGATACCAGAGGCTCTGAGGTGTCTTCTTCAGCCTCATTGGAAATTAACGTTTCCGCTGTTGTGGTGTCTGGCTGAGCGGGTGCAGCTTGTTCAGATTCTGGCTGGCTAAATTCAGACTGGCTAGGTTCTGACTTACGGAGCTCTTCAGCCTCGAAAGATGTGTCACCACCGAAAGATGGCTCTCTGCGTTCCGTGCTTTCAGCTTGCTCAGAGCCTGAAACGACCCTGACCGAACCCGGTAATTCTGGGTTGTAGTCGTCATCTATCAGGTCGTCTGCACCGGGTTGCAGATCAAATTTAAGCGCTTCCGCACGGGCACGCTTCATTCGGCGAAATCCATCGATCATGATCGCAGCAATGGCAATTAAGCCGATCAAAATCAATATTGTGCGCCAGCTCCACTCCATAGTGTCCTCGGTGTTTGTGATGTCTATTGTCGATGTAAAACGTGTCTCAAATGGGCGATGCAACTGCCCATGGGCGGTATTACACCACGAGCGGCGCGAAAGGCAAACCACCCTTTTTGAGTTTTTAGGATCACAGATAAGTGCGTCAGTTCCCTGACGTCAAATGGCCGCACACTGGAATCAGTGCGCGACGTCAACCATCCCTGCTGCTTCTTCCACATCTACCGATACAAGCCGCGATACACCCGGCTCATGCATGGTGACACCCATCAACTGCTCTGCCATCTCCATCGCAATTTTGTTGTGGGTAATATAGATGAACTGCACCTTCTCAGACATGGCCTTCACCAGACGCGCATACCGACCGACGTTGGCGTCATCCAGCGGCGCATCCACCTCATCCAACATACAGAATGGCGCAGGATTAAGCTGGAAAATAGAAAACACCAAGGCAATTGCTGTCAGCGCTTTTTCACCACCGGATAGTAAGTGAATGGTGCTGTTCTTTTTACCCGGAGGGCGAGCCATGATAGCGACCCCTGTGGTTAACAGGTCATCGCTGGTCAATTCCAGACTCGCATGGCCGCCGCCAAATACTTTCGGGAAGAGATCGGCCAGCCCAGCGTTCATCCGGTCGAACGTCTCCTGGAATCGATTGCGGGTCTCTGCGTCGATTTTGCGGATAGCGCCCTCAAGCGTGTCCAAGGCTTTCTCGAGGTCATCGTTTTGTGCATCCAGATAAACCTTTCGCTCAGACTGAAGCTTGTACTCGTCAATGGCCGCAAGGTTAATCGCTCCCAGACGCTGAATACGCTCGTCAATGCGACTCAGTTCCGCCACCCACTGCTCTTCGTTAGCGGCGTCAGGCAAGCTGTCGAGTACTTCGGCCATACTCACGTTGTCTTCACGCAGCTGATCCACAAGGCTGTTTCGACGGATATCCAGCGCCTGGCACTCCATACGAACCTGTTCAAGCTTGTTACGCTCGGCCAGTGCCTGCTGCTCAGCCTCTGAACGCTGTTGCTCAAGCTGTCGTAAGGATGCATCGGCCTGCTCGAGAGCGTGGCGTGCCTGAGTCATCACTTCTTCGGCCTGAATTTTCTCTTCTTGCAGTACTTCCATTTCAGCACGCAACAATTCGAGGTCCGCGGTGTGATCACGATTCTGGTTGGCGTTAATCTGCTCCCGGCGCTCTTTCAGACGCGACATGGCTTCAGCCAATCGACTGATCGCCTGACGTAGGCTCTCCTCCCGGCTGTTCAATGCCTGAAGTTGTAACTGAAGCTGATGCAGACGATCTTTCTGCTGCCCAGCAGCCATTCGTGCTTGCGATAACCGTTGTTCCATCTCCGTACGATTGCCCTGCAGGCGCTCGCGCTCGTCTGTATCCTCGTCCACTGCGCTCATGGCCTCTTGCCATTCAAGTCGCAATTCCGCCAGCGATTCAGCCTCAAGTGTGCGGGTTTCTTCTGTCTCGCTCAGAGATTGTTCAAGCTTATCCGTCCGCAATTTCAGCTGTTCGGCTTTTGCCTGCTGACCGGACAAACGCGCTTTCTGCTCCATCAGCTTCCGCGATATTGTCTGCCACTCGTGTTGAGCGTTATCACGCTGCTGCTCAAGAGAACGCTGGCGCAGTAGAACGCTTTCTAAATCCGCTTCCCATTCCTCGACCGAAATATCGAGTTCATCGGCTTCGGCATCAATCAGCTCAAGTTCCTGCTGACGGGCAAGCACACCGCCTTCTTTATCCTGATCACGAGCCACGCGCAGCCAGTTAGGGCCCATCCAGATTCCGTCTGGCGTAATCACGCTTTCGTCCGGGGCCAGCCCGTTACGCACAGTCAACGCAGCATTCAGATCTTCAGCAACGCGGACCTTGGCCAACATGGCGCTGAGGTCTTGCGAAGAATCCACCTTATCGAGCAACGAACCCGCTGGTGAGGAAACCGCTGAACCTTGCTCCCACAAAGTAAGAGTGCCGTCAGTAAAACCGCCTAACCAAGGGCCTGTGGCAGCGAGGTCATCCACCAGCACCGCCTGTAAATAATCCCCAAGAACCGTTTCGACAGCGACTTCCCAACCGTCCGCCACCGTTATCTGTTGAGCGAGGCGCGGCTTACGCGCGAGTTGATGACTCTCAAGCCAGTGTGTCACTCCCTCGCTACTTTGCCCCAGTGCCGCTTTCTGCAATGCTTCCAGCGTGGCTTTTCTTCCCAGCATACTCTGTAGTCGCTGGCGCCCTTGCTCAAGTTCCTTACGGCGCTGCTCACTGTCTTCGCGCACGTCTTCGAGCTGGGTACGAATTTCTTCGAGACGCGCTTGCTGTTCTTCGGCCTGCAGTTCGGCCTCACTGACTTCTTCCTGAAGCAGTGCAAAATCGCCGAGGTCAGGATCAGACGTCAGTTGTTCCCGCTCTTGTCGCAAGCGTTCAATCTGCTGTTCCAGACGCAGCAGCTGTTGTTCAGTCGCCTGAATGCGGCTTTGTGCCACATCGGCTTTTCGTGTTGGTTCGCTCGCCCGCTGAGTAAAGGCGTCCCACTCGGTTTGCCATAATCGCTGAGCCTCTTCAGCTTCCAACAACTCGGCAGCGTGTTCTTCCTCTGCCGCTTGCAGCATTTCGCGCTCAGGCTCGAGCATCAGACGCTGTTCGGCCAGCTCTTCTTGCTGCAGCTGATCCTGCTCGAGCTGGCGTTGGGTATCGAGTATGTTCTTTTCTACCTCAGCTAAATCACTGTCCAGCTGTAACGCCAATTGCGACTGGTGTTCGATCTTTTGTTCCTGTCGGGCAATACGGTTTCCGACTTCGTAGTACTTGCCCTGAGAGGTATTAAAGGCATCGGTTCTTGCCTGATGATCAAGCCGTAGCTCTTCGATCCCGGCATCAGCTGCGCGCTGCTTGGCCATCCATGATTCAAACTGAACCTCGTGCTCACGGATGATCTTTTCACGCTGCTCGTATTCACCATTGAGCGCCGTCCAGCGAATGGCCAACAACTCCGCTTTCTTCTGACGCTCTTCCGCTTTCAGTTCTTTGTATTTTTCGGCTGCCTGAGCCTGGCGTTGCAGGTGAGCAAGCTGACGTTCCAGCTCATCCCGAATATCGGACAGCCGCTCAAGGTTTTCCTGGGTACGTCGCATCCGGTTTTCGGTTTCGCGGCGTCGGTCTTTGTATTTCGAAATCCCTGCAGCTTCTTCGACATAAACACGCAGTTCTTCTGGCTTGGCTTCGATCAGGCGAGAAATCATGCCCTGCTCGATAATCGCATAAGAACGCGGGCCCAGACCGGTGCCAAGAAAGATATCGGTAATGTCCTTACGGCGGCACTTAGTGCCATTCAGGTAATAAGTAGACTGACCATCTCGGGTGACCTGTCGGCGGACACTGATTTCATTGTATTGCGCATACTCGCCACGCAAAGTGCCATCGGTGTTATCGAATACCAGATCAACACTTGCCTTACTGACAGGTTTACGTTCAGAGGAGCCGTTAAAAATAACGTCGGTCATGGCGTCGCCACGCAGGTACTTGGCGGAACTTTCCCCCATTACCCAACGGACCGCATCGATGGTATTTGATTTACCGCAGCCATTCGGCCCGACGATGCCCGTCAGGTTGGTATCAAATGGCACAGAAGTCGGATCAACAAAGGATTTAAAACCAGACAGCCGGATGGCTTTCAGACGCATAACCGAGATCCTTGTTGTTTATGATTGCCCACCTTCGGGCTTATGAACTTGCCTTACTCTCATCCATGGCGCGCAGCACCAAACTACGCTGATACTGACTGAAATCACGGAAAACCGGAATCAGGTCGTCGGTCTTGCGGGCAAGAATCAACTGCACGACTTTCGCGAAAAAAGCCACACTGCGATCAAGACCGTCCTGAGAAAACCGGATCGACAGAGCGTAAGTTCGTTGAATAGCTGGCTGAAGATCACTCAGCAGTGTGGACAGGTATGGGTTGTCGATAACGTCACAAGCCGCACGCATCAAATCGAACCCAGCCTGCATAAAGCGAAATTTATCTTCCCGAAGATCCGGTACCTGCAACAGCATGGCTTGATTTAACAGCGGCATCTTATTCTCTTCTGTCCACTGCAGAGCGACCTGCGTCGCCAGCAAAGTGAGCAGAGATTCGTATACGTCATAGAGGCTGTTAACACGATCTGCAGTGAGCTCGGCGACCATAGCACCGCGGCGGGGAAGAATGGTCACAAGGTGGCGGGACTCCAGTAATAACAGGGCTTCACGCACCGAACCGCGACTAACCTGTAATTCCTCTACCACTCGCGCTTCCTGAATACGCTCACCTGACACCAGCTCGCCTTTAATGATGCGATCGGACAGGTGGGCTGCTATTTTTTCTGCAAGGCTTTCGTGTGCTACAAAACTCATAACGTCGTTGGTCATAGTCAGATGGGCCGGATGGTACCACATTGTGCCAACCTCGCAGCGAAAACGAGAGGCTTTTGTCTTTTCCGAACCTGTAACGGATCAGTAACTGTGTTAGATTGTAGGACAATACAACAATCAAACAACAAAACTCGCATTAACGACCATGTGGAGGCCGTATGAATCAAGAAGCAACTGCCCAAACCATCAGCGCTGATGATTGGCGCATGCAACTGAAAAAGTATGGATACATCATCGTACTGATCCCTGCCATTCTTTTCCCTATTACCTTTTTCTTCTGGGAAGCAACGGGCAGCCAGCATGACATCTGGTGGTACTTCCCTATCTTTGTTGTTTTCGGCATCATTCCACTGTTCGACCACCTGATCGGTAAAGACCCCTTCAACCCGAACGAAGAAGTCGATGTGCCGCGTATGGCACTGGAAAAATGGTACCCATTCCTCACCATTATGACTCTGCCTGTAATGGCAGCGACGATCGCTTACGGCGCAGCCCTGTTCAGCAGTGCTGAAGTCGGCATCTTCGGTAAGATAGGTATGGTCATCTCCATGGGTGTTATCGGCGGTATCGTCTGCATCAACGTTGGCCACGAACTGATCCACAAAGACAGCACGCTGGAACAGTGGACTGGCGGCCTGCTGCTGGCACTGGTGACTTACGCGGGCTTTAAAGTTGAGCACATCCGTGGTCACCACGTGCATGTATCAACACCAGAAGATGCATCTTCTTCACGCTACAACCAGACTCTGTATCAGTTCCTGCCGCACGCATACTTCCACAACTTTATGAACGCGTGGAAACTGGAAGCGAAGAAGCTGGCTCGCAAGAACCTGCCTGCTCTGCACTGGAAAAACGAACTGATCTGGTGGTACTCCATCTCTTTCCTGACCATGGTTGTATTCGCTGCGGTTTGGGGCTGGATGGGCGCGGTATTCTTCATCGCTCAGAGCTTCTTTGCCTTCACTCTGCTGGAAATTGTTAACTACATTGAGCACTACGGTCTGCACCGTCGTAAGCTGGAAAACGGTCGCTACGAGCGCACTACTCCAGCTCACTCATGGAACAGCAACTTCCTGCTGACCAACCTGTTCCTGGTTCAGCTGCAGCGTCACTCTGATCACCACGCCAACCCTAAGCGTCGTTATCAGGTACTGCGCCACTTCGACGAAAGTCCACAGCTGCCAAGTGGTTACGCTGGCATGGTTGTACTGGCAGTGATTCCGTCGCTGTGGTTCAAAGTGATGAACCCACGTGTTGAAGCCTACTACAAAGGCGAAGAGCACCAGCTGACTGCTGAACAGAAAGGCTGATCCCCTGCCTTCTGACACTGATTAACCCCCTTGGGGAGCCTCCGGGCTCCCCTTTTTTGTGCCCGCAAACACCGCAATCCGAGCCATTGAGTAACGGATCAACAAAGACTGCCTTCTGACCTGTACAATCCTGTGAAAAAAATAATAAAGGATTCATCATGTCACCATTCCGCGCGGCCCTCGCAGTCCTGTTGTTAAGCAGTGCCACCTCATTAACCTGGGCAGACGAACCAGACTACACCGACCGCGATCATTGGTTATGCCACCCAGAAAAGTCCGACAACGATAATGTATGCCTGAGAGACCAGGCCGTGATCAGTGTCGCGGCCAATGGCAGCAGTTCTGTTACCCCAGGTTATGTCGAAGCCATTCCCGCCGTTGATTGTTTCTATGTTTACCCCACCGCCTCAATGGATGTGACCGCAAACAGCAACATGCGCCCCGATGCACAGGAGAAAGACACGACTGCTATTCAGTTCGGTCGCTATGGCGAAGTCTGCAGAACGTTTGCCCCTGTTTACCGCCAGCGTACCCTGACGTACCTGGGTATTGGCGCTTTAGGTGATGGGCTGGTCTCTGAAGAAACCATGGCAACCGCAAACGAAACGGCGTATCAGGATGTCCGCCAAGCGTTTTCGCATTACATTGAAAACGACAGTAATGGGCGCGGTTTTCTGCTGGTTGGGCACTCGCAAGGCGCACGTTTGCTGGCGCGCCTGATACAGGAAGAAATCGAAACCAATGATGAACTGAGCGACCGTCTTGTTGCAGCGCACCTCATCGGCACGGGAATTTCGGTCCCAGTCGGCGAACGCGTAGGTGGCACCTTCACTCAAACACCTCTGTGTTCATCAGCAAATCAGTCAGGCTGTGTCGTGGCCTACTCAACATTCAGAAAAGATGATCCCGAGCTGGCGACGCCCCGTTTTGGTGTCGTCCCTGATGGTGGGTATAACGGCAACTACGAAGCCGCCTGCACACACCCGGCCGCTCTTGCTGGCGGTGTCGAGTCCTTACACCCTGTACTGCCTTTCGATCAGCCCTACGCCTTTGATGTCTTACTGAAATTCAAAGGCTCGGGTGGGCCTTATAAAAACTGGTGGAAGAACGTGAAGGCAAAACGTCAGGCAGACTTCTACAGCGTGCCCGGCCAATTCACAGGGGAATGTGTGCGTGACGATAACGGCACGCATTACCTTGAGGTAACGATCGATAGTGACGAGTCTGATCCCCGTGCTGACGACTACCGCGGAGAGCTGATCGTTGTAAAAGGCTGGGGCCTGCATCTGATCGACGTAAACCTGGCTCAGGGCGACCTCATCCTCTTAGCCGGAGACCAGATCAACAACTGGATGCAGCGTTAATCGCTGTTTACTTAAAGTTCTGAACCAGCGCGGGGACGTCAGCGTCCCCGCGCACTAATGCAGTTCAATTCTTTTTATTTTCCACTGTTCACAAGCGCAGGAATCGTGTCATCTCCAACTTGCCAGTCGTGGTATGGCTGATCGACACCCGCTAAACCCAGCAGTTCGCGACTCATGGTTCTCGTCGCTTCCGTAATAAACTCATCGACCTCACCGCCCTTCTTGTCGTGGGAAATGACAGCGTGGACGTCATACACTTTGTACAAGCGTCGCTCAATATTCATCAAACCAAGATCAAGCAAAACCGGATCACCGCCGGAGTCGGCGAAAATAAACGCATCAATACGCCCGGTATCCAGCTTTCTGAGGGAACCTTCGATGGTGTGATCTTCCGTCACAGGAAACGGTAATAAGTTACCGTGGCCACCGTGAGTGGCGATACGGTATTTCTCTGGTTGGCTCAGGTCGATGTCTTCTCCACGGCGGGTGTAGAGCACGAAGTTCACCGTGTGTACGACAGTACTTGAGTAAGCAAACGGCAACCCTTGATCGGATGCATCCTGGTCTTTAATTAGCGGGAAGTGGAAGTCGGCTTCGCCGTTGGCCGCCATCATCAACGAACGCTTAAATGGAAAGCGCTCAATCGTCATTGCACGGCCCGACGTCTTGCCCCATTGACGTATCACATCAACCAGGGGATGTTCAGGGCCCTGTCCGGGTGCATCGCCAAGGAAGGGAATAACGACTCTGAGAGGTCTATGTTCTGTACCGGAAACGGTCTCTTCTGCATAAACCGACTGCAGCCAGATGACCAAAACAGAGAATACAAACAGTAACTTCATACACTCACCTCCCAATGATCGCATCGCTTGATACGGGCACTTATTAGAATCCAGCGTAGTCGCGAACTGTCTAATGCTCAATTCAAATACACGAAAAGCTGCATTTCTCGCAAAAGATATGACGGAGGTCACAGCGCTGCCTCCGTGGCCTTTTATTACCTATTTGAGACAGATGAATCAGCAAACAGGATATCCAGAATCATATCCTTTGCAGAGGGGTATCCGTTTGCGACAGGAAAGTTCAGTTCTGGCCCCATTCCGGGAAAGGCGATACGAAAGTAGGTAAGACTCATGAGGCAGTAAAAAAAACTGTCGTTAGAGTGGTTCTGCAACGCAGGCGACTGTGCTTTCGCGAGATCAAACAACTCTGAGATCGCGGTATGTAAGCCAGCAAAACGCGCATGACAGTACTCCGCTCTTTCGCCACCACCGCGAGTTTCTGATATCAATAGCCTGGCATATGATGGATGTGTCAGGGATATGTCTATGAAGCCGCTAACAACGGAGTGAAAGTTAGTCAGCGCGAGGCTTTTATCACCGCTCACTGCGCCCTCGATCAATGGCAACATGTGAGAGGAAAAGTGATCAAAAACATGCTCCATCACATGCTTCCAAAGATCTTCTTTACTGCCAAAGTGGTGGCGTAACACGCCATGGCTGACTCCAGTATGACTGGCGATATCACGAACGCTGGCACCATCAAAGCCCAGTTCTGAAAACGTATTTAACGCCGCCTGAAGAATGGCGTCCCGAGTTTGTTCAGCCTCTACAGCACTACGTTTTCCCGGCCTACCCACTGTCATCTATTCGTTCCTGATTTATCTACTGCAGTACTTACTGCGCTTACTGTGAATATTAGCCTGCGACCTGTTGGCGGGCATTGTCCCGGCAATTCAGGCCAACGTCAGAAGGGTCACCTTCTCTTTTTGAAATACGAATGTATTATAAAAGAAAAAGGAGACAATTATGAACAAGAACATCCGCATGGCAGCCGCTTTTGCCGTGGTCAGTGCTACTCACCCACTGGTCGCAGCAGCCACACCTATCAACACTGAAGGGTATGACACCGTCATTGAATTCGACCATCACATCGCCGGAGTAAAACCTGAGATGCTCGACTGGTGGTGGAACAATATTCGAACTGAAGAACGCTTTGTCGACTGGAATCCAGACAGTCACCTCACCTATGAGCTGGAAGTTCCGCCAGCTGATCCAGACTCGCTGAAACTGGCGACCGGCACGGTTCAGAATATTTCTGAATACATTGGCGGGTTCACCATCAACTCTCAGGTCACCTGGGGCACTCCTTTCAACACCGCTGCAGGACAACACCAGCTTGTTGCCGAAATTGCTCTGGAGGGTCTGACGGACCTGTCACTGCCAGGTAATGCATGGCTGATTTACGACTACGCACCAGATACGACACTGGACGGCTCTGACCTGAGCGCAACACTGGCTCTACCCGGTGTATTCCAGATTGCTTACCCCGGCCTGACAGAGACTCTGACAGAAGATCTGCGCACAGAGTTGAGCAACCTCAGTGACTTCTTGCCTGACATGTTCCAAACCGAATTTATTGAAGAAACTCTGGAAGCTCGTGGAACCTACCGCGTAGAGAAAAACGGATTCTGGCTGCGAACCGTCATTGTTGATCAGGAAATCAAAGGTCTGACGCCAGACATGATGAACTGGTGGTGGGATAACATTGACAGCACCTACCGCTATCAGCGCTGGCACCCAACCGCTCACCTGAGCTTTGAGTGGCTGGAAGCGCCGGAGAGCCCAAATAACACCACCTACTCCGTCGGAGCAGTTCAGAAAGTTGTTGAATACCTTGGGCCTTATAAAAACTCGCTACTGATTACCTGGCTGCCTAAAGAAGACGCCGCAGAGCGCGTGGAGTACGAACATTGGCTGTACGCACAAACCGACCTCGCCGGGCTGAATGGCATCATGCCGCAGGACATGATTCATGAATACCAGCTTAACGCAGCAGGTGACGGTATTGTGATGCGCTCGACGTTCAATGTGCCCTTCTTCCTGAACTGGGTCATGCCCGGATTTACAGACGAACTCGGCAAACATGCATTGCAGGAAATGCAGATGTTGCAGTATTTCCTACCAGAACTCTTCGCTGAGCAGACACTCGACAGCGTCAGCCAATAAATAAAAAGGCCCCTGTAAGGAAATTCTTACAGGGGCCTTTCTTTGCCTGAGAGATCTTACACTTTTACTTTGCGCAGATAAGGCAGTACTGCGTCAAACTCACCAAATTTTGCTTTAGCGTCTTCATCGCTAACCGTAGGTGGAACAATAACGTCTTCACCCGCCTGCCAGTTAACCGGAGTCGCAACACCTTTCGCACCAGTCAGCTGGAGTGCATCCAGTGCACGCAGAACTTCTGCAAAGTTACGACCCACGCTCATTGGGTAAGTCATCGACAGTTTCAGCTGCTTGTCTGGACCAATAATAAATACAGTACGTACAGTAGCACTGTCTGCTGGAGTGCGGCCATCTGGCAGATAGGCCTCTGCAGGCAGCATGTCGAACAGCTTTGATACTTCCAGAGATTCATCGGCAATGATCGGGAATACTGCCGGTGCCTTGCAGACTGTCTCAATATCCTGTTTCCAGGCTTTGTGCTCTTCTACACCATCAACGGAAACACCAATCACTTTAGTGTCCCGCTTTTCCCACTCTGCAGCCAACTGAGCAACCGCACCAAATTCAGTTGTACAAACCGGCGTGAAATCTTTCGGGTGAGAGAACATGATTGCCCACTTACCGTCCAGCCACTCGTGAAAATCAATCGGACCGTGATCCGTATCTGCTTTGAAATTAGGGACGGTATCGTTAATGCGTAATGACATCTTTCTTACCTCTTTATTGTGGTGTGTATGAGTCGTATTCATCATAGAAGCCGACGGCATGCTGGTAAACCCAACGGCACCAGCTGCATTTAAACATGGCGCTTTAGCAAGACTTACTCGCCGGGCTCGGGTACATCTTTCTTAGATACATCTTCTTCTGATAGTGCCTCGCGTGCGCGCTCACGGTCCTCAACATCTGCGCTCTCCGCATCCTGCTTCTTACCTTTAACAGGAGTAAAGTTCAGGCTGGTGTACAGGGCAAAATGATCGGAGCCTATATGCGGCAACCTTTCCAGCGTGTTTAACGTAAAGTGGTGACTGTGGAAGACATGATCAAGGGGCCAACGCAAAAATGGAAAATCAGCGTGGAAAGTATTAAACGCGCCCCGACCGATGCGCGGATCTAGCAGCCCACTGATATGACGAAACAGCCGTGTGGTTGGCGACCAGGCAACATCGTTAAGATCGCCCGTGACAATAAGCGGATCATCGCTATCGGCGACACTCTTCGCTAAAACAGCCAGCTCGGCGTCGCGCGGTGACGACACATCGCTCTCTGTTGGGCTCGGAGGTTCTGGGTGCATAAAGTGCATCCTGACCTGCTCGCCCGAGCGGAGCTCGACACAACAATGTATGGACGGAATATCGTCTTTCACCAAGTACTCAATGGTGCCGTCATGAAGTGGCAAACGGGAGTACACGTGCATGCCATACAAATTATCCAGTGGACACTTCAGCGTGTGCGGCATCTCATCTTCTAACTCGTCGAGTTGCGCTTCCCACCAGCTATCCGACTCCAACGTGACCAGAATATCCGGCTGATACTCACGCACCAAAGAAATAAGCTTGGCTGATTCCTTATTCGGCGTCAGTACATTCGCAGTGATGATATTGATCTGGTTGTCGTCATCCGCCACAGCGGTCCGCTTCACCTCACTCCGCCATAATGGCGTATAGGGAAGTACCCACTTCAATTGCCAAGCAAGCGCACCAAGAGTGAGTAAAAATGCAATCCACTCCAGAGCCTCAACAAAGCCGAAGACAATAATCTGAGAGATCAGCACGACCAGGGCAAGACTGGCAATCTGCAAACGGGGAAAATCAAGACCTCTGACCGTCCAGTGTGTAAACCGGGTTTCAGGAAGTATCGTCGCAGTCGCAACAATGAAAGCAAGACAAACTAATGCAGTGACCATACAGAACCACTCCGCCAATAGAGTAACGAATATACCTTGGCGGAAGGGTTGAAAGAAGGCTTGTAAGAGCGACTGTAAGAACGATTATCAGAAAAGCCGAGAGAACCCGGCTCCTACTTATCTAGCCTGAAATATCTTGCACGAAGGAAACCTTATTCCCATCCGGATCGTATATCTCAGCCATTCTGATAACACCCGGATATTCCTGGGTTTCATCGAGTTCAATACCTGCCTGACTACATACACCACGCTGAGCCTCGAGATCATCCACTCCGACAACCACAGTGGTATAACCAGCCCGTTCAGTATCCAGGCAGACCTGTATCCATGCTCCGTCTGTAATCTGCCACTCCGCAACGCCCTCGACGGGCACAAGATCCGCTTCGCGACCCAGTAACCGAGCGTACCAAGCAACAGCGGCCGAATAGTCTTTTACAGGCAGTACAGACACCACACTGTTCATATTGGATTTCATAGCGCGACCTTCCTTTTTCGATGAGTACAGCATGCTTCGATCGCTAGCATGCACCATTACCACGAGAGATGAAATAGCAGGCCCTATACCGTACACCTTCAACTTCTGACGGCTTAGCTACCTTCCCAAATTCAGCGTCCTATCTAACCTGCTGTCTAACCCGCTATCTAAGCAGCTGTTTAAGCCAGCCTTCTTAAACAGCTTCTAAACCACTTTCTAGATCCATCTGGGTATTTGCATTAGTACTGGTGTATCAGGCCAGTTTTCGGCCACAATGATTACCAATTCACGACATCAACTGAGGTCGCCCATGTTCTCCTTCCTGAAACGCAACCCGGTAAAGAAACTAGAGAAACAGCACGCCGCGCTACTCGAGCAAGCGATGCAGGCCCAACGAAACGGAGATATCCGAACTTACTCCAAGCTCTCTACCGATGCTGATGCCGTCTACAAGCAAATTCAAGAAGCTCAAAAGGCCGAGACGAACAGCTGACAACGCTTCAACCTATCGTCATCCTGAGGGGCCTGTTTACAGGCCCCTCAAAACGTCTAAGCAAGTCCTGAACAAACTCATCCCCATACCCGCCCATTCACACGGATTCGATCACCTGTATAGCTAAATTATAATCCTGAACTTTCGTGACAAATTGGC
>PDUK01000014.1 GCA_006212115.1 Thalassolituus sp.
CTGCTTGAATGGAACAACATCCTCTACGAACCTCAGGATATTGTGCTGGATCAGCGCAAAACAACGGTTCGCGTTGGCGCGGTTCAGTGGCAGATGCGCGCCGTCGAATCCCTCGAAGAGATGCTGAAACAGGTCGAATTTTTCGTCGATACCGTATCAGACTATCAGTCCGATTTTATTCTGTTTCCAGAGTTTTTTAATGCACCATTAATGGCTCTGGGGCCGCAGTCTTCACAGACAGAAGCCATCCGCCATCTGGCGAGCTATACCGATGAAATACTTAACGCTATGTCGCGCATGGCCGTTGAATATAACGCCAACATCATCACTGGCTCCATGCCGCTGCAGAAAGACGGGCATATCTACAATGCAGCGTACCTTTGCCATCGCAGCGGTCGCGTCGATGAGCAACTAAAAATTCATATTACACCGCATGAAAAGAATGACTGGGTCATCCGTGGTGGCGACAAGTTAGATGTCTTCGAAACGGACGCCGGGCGAGTCGGAATTCTCATCTGTTACGACGTTGAGTTCCCCGAGCTGTCACGCCTGATGGCGGAGAAAGGTTTGCAGATTTTGTTTGTTCCATTCTGGACGGATACTAAAAACAGCTATCTGCGTGTGCGCCATTGCGCTCACGCGCGTGCAATCGAAAACGAGTGCTACGTCGTCATCGCTGGAAGCGTCGGTAACTTGCCGGATGTTGAGAGTCTGGATGTGCAGTACAGTCAATCAGCGGTACTGACACCATCGGATTTCTCATTCCCACACGATGCCCTGTTATCCGAGGCAACGCCAAATACAGAAATGCTGATGTTCTCAGACTTGGATATGGATAAGTTACGCATCCTGCATAACGAAGGCTCAGTAAGAAACCTGAAAGACAGACGGAACGACTTGTATCAGGTCATGCTTAAGAAGTAGTCGGAAAGCCAGGCTGCGGTAATCCATTTACCGCAGCCATCTCAGCCTTTATCAGGACGCTCAGGCCGTCTCTTTCGCCTTTGTCGTATCTGCAAGATACGGTTCCAGCTTCAGAATATTTTCACGTAGTCCTTCCGGAATATCGCACGGACGGCCCTTCTTATAATCAAAGAAGACCATAGTGCTCTCACCTTTGGCGACGAGACGTGATGTTTCGTGACTCCACACACCGTATTCCTGAACAATGCGTCCGGAGTCCAGCTTCACGCTTTTAATCCCCACACTGATGGTATCGGGATACTTTAATGGTGCCAGGAACTTAGCACTGGTACTGCCCAGAATCGGACCCATACCTGTTTTTGCCATGTACTCTTCAATCTTGATCGCTTCCACGTATTTCACGCGTGCACTCTCAAAATAGCGGAAATACACCGCGTTATTTACATGGTGGAAATAGTCCATCTCGCCCCATGCAACAGGTAGTTCAACAACGATCGGATAATCATATAAATCCAGCATGGTAATTGCCCCATAAATACTTCAAGTCACGCTGATCAAAATGACCAACAAAAAGAAAAGCGTCAGTCAGCACTGACACAGGGGTTTGAGCAACGAGCGTGCCTGTCCAATACCTAAGTCTGATAAATGATCAAATATACGAATACAGTACCAGTCAAATAATGAACGAGTGATAAAGTGAAACCTACTTCTGGTACTTTATCCTGAGTCAAAGCGGCAAGGTATATCCGGACATTCCGACGGGATGTCTTTAACTGACTAGCCTTATTGGGTGAGCGAACGTGGGAACGTCAGAAATATGAATAGAAGATCCGGCCAAGTTGACGGATATCTGTCGGGCATAAAAAAACCCGCCGAAGCGGGTTTTTTCATCAATATCGTTCAGATTACAGTTCGAAGCTGTGTCTCAGAACGATGGTCTCTACACGATCAGGGCCGGTAGAAATGATGTCGATCGGCGCACCAATCGCTTCTTCTACGAAGCGGATGTAAGCGCGTGCATTCTCTGGCAGATCGTCGATGCTCTTCGCACCGAAGGTCGATTCAGTCCAACCCGGCAGCTCTTTGTATACCGGCGTCACTTTTTCAAACTGATCTGCAGACGCAGGTACTTTCAGAGCATTGCCGTTCTCGTCCTGATATCCGATACATACTTTGATGGTCTCAAGGCCATCCAGTACGTCCAGCTTCGTCAGACAGATAGTGTTGATCGAGTTAACGCGAATCGCATGCTTAACCAGCATGGCATCGAACCAACCACAACGACGGTCGCGACCAGTAGTCGTGCCTTTTTCTTTACCGACGTCAGCAAGGTGCTTACCCACGTTGTCGAACAGCTCTGTCGGGAATGGGCCAGCACCAACACGTGTCGTATAGGCTTTGGTAATACCCAGAATCTGATCAAGGTACAGAGGACCAACGCCTGAGCCTGTCGCAACGCCACCGGCAGTAGTGTTTGAAGACGTCACAAACGGGTAAGTACCGTGGTCGATATCCAGCAGAGTGCCCTGAGCACCTTCGAACATGATGTCGCCGCCGTCTTCACGGATTTCATGTACCAGATCAACCGCATCAACAACGATGTCTTTGATCTGAGCTGCCCAGTCTTTACAAGCTGCCAGCGTCTCTTCGTAGCTGACTGCCTCTACACCGTAGTACTGAGTCAGGGAGAAGTTGTGGAACTCCATGACTTCTTTGAGTTTGTCGGCAAATTCTGGCTGGTACAAATCACCAACACGCAGGCCACGGCGAGATACTTTGTCTTCGTACGCGGGACCGATACCACGACCAGTAGTACCGATTTTCGCATTACCACGCTTAATCTCACGAGCCTGATCCAGTGCAACGTGATAAGGCAGAATCAGCGGACAAGCGTGCGATACGCGCAGGCGCTCCATTACTGGTACACCGCGATCTTCCAACGCACGGATCTCTTTCAGCAGTGCGTCAGGGGCCAACACGACACCATTACCGATGACACAACGTACGCCATCACGCAGGATGCCGGACGGGATCAGGTGAAGGGCCGTTTTTTCGCCGTTAATAACCAGGGTGTGACCTGCGTTGTGGCCACCCTGAAAACGGACAACCGCCGCTGCTTTTTCAGTCAGCAGGTCTACAATTTTACCCTTACCTTCGTCACCCCACTGGGTGCCCAGAACAACAACACTTTTGCCCATGGCAGAATCTTTCACTCAGTCGTTAAATGTAAATATCAGGCGTTGACCAGCGTCCACTGGCCATTCTCTTGCGCGAGACGCTTGGACGCCCCTGCAATTTCACCATCGAGTTCGGTCACAACACGGTATCCTTCAGCCCGCAGTTCCGCCATGGCTTGCCATAATGCCGGGTCATCAGACGGCGGCACGGCGACGGTTTCCTTTGCCTCGAACTGACGCTGACCGAGACGCGCCAGTACTTTTAAATCAGCACTGAAACCGGTTGCTGGACGTGCACGTCCAAAATCTGCACCGGTTTCATCATAGCGGCCGCCCTGTGCTACGGCATCGCCATAACCCGGGACATAGGCCGCAAAGACCAGACCTGTGTGGTAGTCGTAACCACGCAGTTCGGTTAAATCACAAGTGATGGATACCTGAGGGAAGCGCTGTGTCAGGGCCTCAATCGCTTGTGTCATATCGCTAAGTTGCTGAGCCGCAACCGGCACCAACTCTGCTAAGCGGGTAAATTTGTCTGTCAGCGCGCTCGCGTTACCCTGCATGCCTGCCACCAGATTAAATGCTTCAATCAGGTGTTCGTCATTCAGCTCACGTTCAACCCACGCCAGAGTGTCCGTCTGACACTTGAGTTTCAGCAGATCGAACAGTTCACTTTGCTGTTCATCACTCAGGCCTGCGCTGTCTGCCAGCGCACGGAAAACGCCAACGTTACCGAGATCGAGATGAACGCCTTCGATATCGGCTTCAGTCAGCAAACTCAGCATCACGCTGATGATTTCGATGTCGGCACTGATGGTCGCTTCACCATACAGCTCTGCACCAATCTGTGTGGGAGTGCGGCTGGCCAACAAGGATGCTGGACGAGTATGGAACACAGTCCGGCAGTAGCTCAGACGGCTAACGCCCTCTGGAGCAAGGCTGTGCGCATCGATACGTGCAACCTGTGGTGTTGTGTCGGCACTCAGCCCCATCAAGCGACCGGACAACTGGTCCGTGACTTTGAATGTGCGGAGGTCCAGATCTTTACCCGTGCCGGTCAGCAGCGAGTCCAGATACTCCAGCGCTGGTGGAATAACGAAGTCGTAGCCGCAGTTGTCGAGATAGTCGAGCAGATGGCGACGCAACTGCTCTATGCGGCGCGCCTGTGGCGGCAGAATTTCGTCAATACCATCTGGCAACAGCCAACGGTCAGCTCCAGTCATTGTCCAGCCTTCAATTATTAAACAGGTAAAGCAAGGCGAGCCCCAGCAACATGCTGGACAGCCCAATTATTCTCATCGTGCGATCGTCTGTTTCGGCGAGTCGGGCGACCAGTTGCCGCCAGCGAGCAGGATACAGAAAGGGAATAATCCCCTCTATTATCAGCACCAGACTGACCGCTACGGCCAGCGTATGCCAAGTATCTCCGGACACGCTTTCTACCTTGATGTAAAACAGATTTGCACAAAAAAACCGGGCTGGTGGCCCGGTTGCAGGATTCTACCAGAGCTGTCCGGGCTTGAACATGTAAACATGCCCAAGCCTGACAGTCTTTACTTCCCTTTCGAGTCGTTCAGGTAGCGGAAGAAGTCGCTCTTTGGATCGAGCAGCAGAACATCGTTACCCTGGAAGGTCTCGGTGTACGCCTTGAGGCTACGTGTAAAGGAGTAGAACTCTGGATCTTTGTTGAAGGCCTGAGCGTAAATACGCGCCGCTTCTGCGTCACCTTCACCTCGGATCTGCTCCGCTTCACGATAAGCTTCAGCTTCGATAACCGTCTTCTGACGATCCGCGTCAGCCTGGATACCTTCCGCCAGCTCGTTACCTTCTGAGCGGATCTCTCGAGACTCACGACCACGCTCTGCCGACATACGCTGATACACGTTGTTGCTCAGCTCGTCTGGCAGGTCGATCGCCTTAACACGTACATCCAGAACCTCGATACCTAACTCATCCTGCGTCTGCTCGTTGAGCATAGCCGTCAGTTTGGTCATCAGCTGATCACGTTCACCAGAAACCACTTCGTAGAGGCTACGTGCTGCAATTTCATCACGCAGACCTTTGTTTACCTGGTTCTCCAGAAGCAGGGTCGCACGAGTGCGATCACCTGATGTCGCCTGGTAGTAGTTACGCACGTCTTTGATGCGCCATTTCGCGAACGAATCGACGATGACGTATTTCTTACCAGACGTCAGGAAGCGCGATGGCTGAGTATCCAGCGTCAATACACGCGCATCGAAACGCTTAATGACATCGGCCAATGGCATTTTGAATCCAATACCGGGCTGCACGTCGTCATCAATCATTTCACCGAAACGCAGCTTAATAGCGCGTTCTGTTTCCTTGATGATGTAGAAACTCTGACTACCAAAAATCAGTACCAGTGCCAGAACAATCAGCGTAGTAAAAGCTTTAGGAGACATTAACGACCCTCCCGACGGATAGTAGTTGAGCTGGTTGCTGTACGACGCGAGTTCGCTTCACGGATGACTTCATCAGTAAGACGTTTGATGTCGTCATCTGTCATACCAGACTGGCGCGCGGCACCCTGTACCTGATTGGTCAACTTATCGAGTGGCAGGTACATCATGTTGTTGCCGCCTTCGACATCCACCAGCACCTTGCTGCTGTTGTTGTACACCTCGGATACGGCATCAATATAGAGACGCTCACGCGTCACCGCAGGAGCTTTATTGTACTCGTTCAGCAGTTTGCTGAAGCGGTCCGCCTCACCTTCTGCACGTGCAACAACACGTTCACGGTAAGCGCGGGCTTCTTCCAGCTGACGCTGAGCACGACCACGCGCTTCCGGTACAACCGAGTTCGCGTAGGCTTCTGCATCATTGATGGTACGTTCTTTATCCTGCTTCGCACGCTGAACATCATCAAACGCTTCTTTCACCGCGGCCGGCGGTGTCGCGTCTTTAATGTTGACGTTTTGCAGGGTAATACCTGTGTTGTATTCATCCATGTAGAACTGCAGACGTTGTTTCACGGCTTCTGCCAGTACCACACGACCGGTGGTCAGAATTGGGTCCATCTCGGTGGAGCCCACTTCATGACGCAGCGCACTTTCCGCCGCATCACGCAGAGTCAGTTCCGGATCATCGACACGCAGTGCGTAGGCAACTGGATCGGTCACGCGGTACTGCACGTTGAGTTTAACGTCGACGATGTTCTCGTCTTCAGTCAGCATGCTTTCGCGGATTTCAGCTTCACGAACCCGCGTCGCATTGACGATGATCACGTCATCAATCACTGGAATCTTCCAGTTCAGACCTTCGCCTTCAATACGATCAAACTTACCAGTACGCAGCACAACACCACGTTCCTGAGTGTCCAGGATGTAGACAGAATTCATGGCCAGAAGTACCGCCGCAATTACAGCTGCAACGACGAGGAAGCCAGTGACACTGCCATCGCTACCATTGTTGTTGCCACCGCCATTCTTGCCGCCAAATAAGCCGTTCAGCTTGTCGGTCAGTTTGCGGATTACTTCGTCCAGGTCGGGGGGCTGATTACCGCCGCCGCCATTGCCCCTGTTGTTATTACCCCAAGGGTCTTTGGGCTTATTGCCATTACCGCCAGGCTCATTCCAGGCCATAGATCACTCCAGTCAGTGTGGCTGTTTTGTCATAAATGTGAATGTTTCATCCGTAATGATAACGGATTTCCACGTCTCAGCCAGCCCGAGCTGGCAAAGCAATGTATTTCTTTTACTGCTCCCAAGGCTCAACCTGGGTCACCAAAAAACGTGACTCGGGCACATTAGCCTTGGACAGTGCACGTTTGAAGTCCTGCAGCTGCATCCGGATATGCAACAGGCTCTCACCATTATCGGTATATTCTTCGCTCTGAACGCCGCCCGATTCGTAAAGAATTGCACGAAGACGCGCATCTGCAGGAGGCAAGGTCAGATTGCCCTCAAACAGTTCTTCGCCAAGCAATTCAGAGATCGCCTGACGCAGAAGATCGAATCCCAGACGCTCCTGAGCCGATAACCAGACAGCGACAGGTGCGCCATCTTCATTGCGATCGATTCGCGGCGTAGCGGTTTCAAGCAGATCGATCTTGTTGTACACCCGAAGTTCCGGCAGTTCGTCCGCCTGAATTTCACTCAGTACCGTCTCAACCTGTTCGATGTTGCCCTCACGCTCGGGGGATGCACAATCGATGACGTGCATCAGTAATTGCGCTTCCGCTGCTTCCTGCAATGTGGCTCTAAAGGCTTCTACCAGTTTATGGGGGAGGTGTCGGATAAAACCAACCGTGTCTGCAAGAACAATTTCACCCACATCATCGATATCAAGACGCCGCAGAGTCGGATCAAGCGTCGCGAACAGCTGATCTGCCGCGTACACCTCGGCCTGAGTCAACGCATTGAATAGAGTAGATTTTCCAGCATTGGTGTAGCCCACAATAGCAACTGTCGGAACATCCGAACGTTGTCGGGCACGACGGCTCTGGTCACGCTGCGAACGGACTTTATCGAGGCGAGCATGAATGCTTTTTACACGCTCACGCAGCAGACGACGATCCGTCTCGAGCTGAGTTTCACCGGGCCCGCGCATACCGATACCGCCCTTCTGGCGCTCAAGGTGAGTCCAGCCGCGAACGAGACGCGTGGATTGATGCTGAAGCTGCGCCAGCTCTACCTGCAACTTACCTTCGTGAGTCCGGGCGCGCTGCGCAAAAATATCAAGAATCAGACCGGTACGATCGAGCACACGACACTTGATCTCGCGCTCGATGTTACGTTCCTGGCTGGGCGACAGAGCATGGTTGAAGATCACCAGGCTCACGTCGTGGAGACGCACCATTTCGGCAATTTCCTCGACCTTACCCTTACCGACAAAGGTTTTAACGTGTGGCACATCGCGCTTGGTCGTCACCAGCTCGACGGGATCGGCTCCTGCGGAGATCACCAATTCACGAAACTCGTTGATGTCTTCCCGGTTTGCACCTTCAGGGAAGTCCACATGGACCAGAACGGCTTCTTCACCACCACTGTCTGGGCGTTCAAAAAACACGGCAGGCGTTACCTTTGTTTATTAACAGGAAATAAAAATAGCAGATGCGAGGCACGAAGAAGCCTCAGACGTTCATTAACAACAGTGAGAAGTTGCTTCAGTCGGATAGCGAGAAGGGGTTGCGCGATAAAACATGGCAACCCCTGTCGGTTGGACGAATTACTCTTCGCCGTCACCCTGTTCTGCTGGTGCGAGACGCACGTTACGACTAGGTACCACAGTCGAAATTGCGTGCTTGTATACCATCTGAGATACGGTGTTTTTCAGCAGAATCACAAACTGATCGAACGACTCGATCTGACCCTGAAGTTTAATACCGTTGACCAGGAAGATAGAAACCTGAATACGTTCCTTGCGAAGTTGATTCAAATAAGGGTCTTGTAAGGAGTGCCCTTTTGACATAGTTGTTCTCCTAAATGAGAGAGTGCCTTCCAATCTGCGGTCGGCGAAATAAAAGTAGTTTGCCCCATGGTTGGCCTGACCCGGTCTGTGCCTATCGATAAAAACACCACCGCCCGGTACACCTACACCAAGCGATCATTCGACAAACTTCAGTTGATTGGGTTCAGCCAGAGAACGACGGAAAATGCATTGTTATTAGTCAGCAATACGGTCAACCTTGGCTCTCGCTGCTAAATATGGCGTTGGCGCTGAGTATTTTCAAGGTATTTCTGACAATATCCGGATCATCGGTATCCAGCCAGTGAAGATCGGGCCAGCTACGGAGCCAGGTTATTTGTCTTTTAGCCAGCTGGCGGGTCGCAATAATACCTCGTTCAACCATCTCATCGTAACCGTACTGGCCGTCGAGATGCTCCCATGCCTGACGATATCCAACGCAGCGGACAGACGGCAGATCAATGTGCAGACCACCACGGGCACGCAATGCTTTTACTTCTTCCATAAACCCGTCCGACAGCATGATACGGAATCGCTGCGCAATGCGTTCATGCAGGCGCGATCTCTCCGCCGGACACACGGCAAAATTAACCACGTGATAAGGCAAAGGCTCGGTATGTTGCTCCGCCCAGTGTTGCGTCAGCGTCTTACCGGAGATCAGATACACCTCCAGAGCGCGCTGAATTCGCTGCGAATCCATAGGTTTCAGACGCCGTGCTGACTCAGGATCGACCTCTGCCAGACGCTGATGCATCGCAGGCCAGCCGAGCTCTCGCCCTTCATCAAGCAGTTGCTGACGTACAGTTTCATCCGATTTCGGTAAGTCTGCAGAACCGTCGCGCAGGAATTTGAAGTACATCATGGTGCCACCCACTAGCAGTGGCACTTTGCCGGATGCGGTTATCTCTGCCATTTCCCGCAGAGCGTCCTCTCGAAAATCCGCAGCAGAGTAACTCTCTGCCGGATCAATCAGATCAATCAAGCGATGCGGGGCCTCGGCTTGCATAGCGGCATCGGGCTTGGCGGTACCTATGTCCATATCCCGGTAAATCAATGCAGAGTCGACACTGATGATTTCGCAGTTGTGACGCTTAACCAGTTCCAACGCCAGGGCCGTTTTACCCGAGGCCGTTGGCCCCATCAAGAAGATGGCAGGAGGGAGAGAAGTAGACATCACTGCCCTCGCATAAAGAGCTTATCAAGCTCGGACATGGTCATCTGCGTCCAGGTCGGACGGCCGTGGTTACATTGCCCGGAGCGTTCTGTGGCTTCCATGTCACGCAGCAAGGCGTTCATTTCCGGGAGTGTCAGTCTACGGTTCGCCCGGACGGAGCCATGGCACGCCATAGTGGAAAGCAGCTCATTACGATGCGCCAGAATTCGATCAGATGCCCCGTGCTCCATCAGGTCACTTAACATGTCCGTGACCAACTGACCCACATTCGCCTGCTGCAGCAGTACCGGAATCTGGCGAATCATCAGACTCTCGGGCGACATACGTGCGATTTCTACACCCAGCTGCCGGAATTCATCAACGTATTGCTCGGCAGCGTCCGCCTCACGTTCACTGACGTGCAATGTCTCAGGTACTAACAAAGGCTGACTCTGTACCCCTTGCTGATCCACCGCGACTTTTAAGCGCTCGTAGGTAATACGTTCATGGGCAGCGTGCATATCAACGATCACTAGCCCCTGAGCATTCTGAGCGAGAATAAAGACGCCATGTACCTGAGCCAGTGCAAAGCCAAGCGGCGGGATATCTTCGGCATCGGTCTCGGGCAGTGGCTGAGGTGTCGCCTGATTCAGTTGCTCGTAGCTGCGCAGCTGTTCGGCAACGGCGCTTTGTCCGGGGCGGTTGTCGGAAAAGCTACCGCCGGACTGAAAAGCCGAGGCAGGCGACCCACCGAAAGACGAACCGCCCAAAGAGGAACCGCCCGAAAATGGAACTGCAGCCTCTGCGCCGTTCGCACTTCCACTCACACCCCGAGGAGTTTGCCAGTCGAGGCGGTTCTGCCCCTGAAACTCACCCGCCTCTGTCCCGGTGGCAACCGGTGTGGCGTTATTTCCACTCCCCAGCTGTGCTTCCTGAGAGGGCTGCTCAGGACGCACATCGGCCAGAGCCCGGTGCAGAGAACGGAAAATAAAATCGTGTACCAGGCGTCCGTCGCGGAACCGAACCTCATGTTTAGTCGGGTGCACGTTCACATCCACCAGCTTGGGATCTAACCAGAGATAAAGGACAAACGCAGGCTGGCGTCCGTGATACAGCACATCCCGATACGCCTGTTTAATAGCGTGAACAACCAGCTTGTCACGCACCGCGCGACCATTAACGAAAAAGTACTGCATATCGCCCTGCGAGCGGGAGAAGGTGGGCAAGCCAACCCAGCCTTCAATCGTCAGTCCCGCCGCTTCGGTTTCGATGTGCACGGCGTTATCCATAAACTGCGGATTCAGCAAAGTCGCAACGCGCTTTTCACGGTCAATAGTCCGAGTCGCCGGGCGCAGAGAATGAATAACGCGGTTGTTATGGCGCAAGGTGAAGGCAACGTCGTAGCGACTCAGGGCGAGTTTTTTCAGCGTATCTTCAAGGTGCGAGAATTCAGTCTTTTCAGTTCGCAGAAATTTCCGACGAGCCGGAGTGTTAAAAAACAAATCACGCGCTTCAACAGTGGTGCCTGTCGGATGAGCAGCTGGGCTGACTTCCGCTTGCATATCGCGACCTTCCGCTTTCACCTGCCATGCCTCATCGGCACCTTCTTCGCGAGACGTCAGGGTCAGGCGCGATACGGACGAAATACTGGCCAACGCCTCTCCACGGAAGCCCATGGTGCCAACGGCCTCGAGATCATCCAGCGTAGTGATCTTACTGGTGGCGTGGCGACTGAGAGACAGCGGCAGATCGTCCTTGCCAATACCGTGACCGTCGTCCCGCACTCTGAGTAATTTTATGCCGCCCTGTTCTGCATCGACATCGATCTGCTGCGCCCCCGCATCCAGCGCGTTTTCGACCAGTTCTTTCACTATGTTGGCTGGACGTTCTACTACCTCACCGGCGGCAATCTGGTTTGCCAGACGGGGAGATAAAAGATGAATTCGACTCATAATTAAGGCTGAACCTTCAGGAATTTGGCAGGCGTAGCTTTTGGCCAACGCGTAATGAATTGCTGTTCAGACCGTTGAGCTTGCGCAACTCTGACATATTCATGCCGCTGCGTACGGCCAGTTCGGACAAGGTGTCACCGCTGCGCACCGTGTACTCGATAAATTGCTGCGCCGCTTTCTGCTGTGCAGCAACCAATGTACCGGCTGGCGGGTTGCTTCTGAAATAGTCTTTGATGCCAGTAAAAATCGCCCGAGCCATTTTTTTCTGATACGCACTTGTTTTCAGCTGACGCGCTTCACCCGGATTGGAAATAAATCCGGTCTCCACCAGAAGTGCTGGCATATCCGGAGATTTCAGCACCACAAAGGACGCCTCTTCGACGTTCTTTTTATGCAGCTTACTGATTTTCCCCATTTCCTGCAGAATCTCATCGCCGATGGCAACACTGGCTGTACGTTTATGTGTCATGGATAAATCGAGCAGCGTCATCGCCAGATGATCTTCACGATCGCCAATGCTGACCCCACCAATCAAGTCAGAGGCATTTTCTTTATCAGCAAGAAAGCGCGCTGTTTCACTGGTCGCGCCCCGATCAGACAACACAAATACAGAACTGCCGCTGGCACTCGGGTATTTAAATGCATCCGCGTGAATCGAGACGAAGAAGTCGGCATTCGCTTTGCGCGCTTTATCAGAACGCTCACGCAGCCCGATGTAGTAATCGCCAGTCCGCACCATAAACGGCGTAAAGCCCGGTTCATTATCCAACAGGCGCTGCAGTTCTTTCGATATCGCCAGAACGATGTGCTTTTCCATCACCCGACCGGGACCGAGTGCACCCGGGTCTTCACCACCGTGCCCAGCATCAATCGCGATAATAATGTCGCGTTTATTGGCTTCGTAGGATTCGGCTTTTTTTACAACCTCTGGCGCACTGACCATAGCTGCGGTTTGAGAACGTGCGAGATCCACTACCAGGCGATGATGATCCACACCTTCTGCAGGTGGTAGTGGGAAGCTCTTGAATTTCATCGTGCCGCGCGTCTCAACAACAAGGCGCAGATCAGTTTGGTTACGACGACCACTACGGACACGAATGACATCGCTGGAATCCTCAGCGACACCCGCCAGCGAATTCATTTTCAGCGCGGCGTCTTTGAGATCAATAACGATGCGATCAGGATTGGTAAGCTGAAAAATTTTGTGTTCATGCGGACCGCTAAGATCCAGCACCAACCGGACGTTATCCGGAGATTGCCAGAGCCGTACGTCGCTGACATCAGCCTGCACAGGCAGCGTGCCGATCAGAACGACGAAAAGCGCGATCAGTCGATTGATTATTCCTGCCATTGTTCTGCCAGTTTCTGCAGTTGCCTGCCCCACTGTGCTCCTTTTTCTGTCTCTGCCTGCCAGTTGAGGATACGTGCCTCACCTACATCGTCAATATGAAAAGTAATATCGGCATCCGGAAGCACACCGCGTCCCCGCTCTGGCCACTCAATCAGGCACAGAGTTCCATCGGTCAGATATTCACGGATACCCATGTATTCCAACTCTTCCGGATCACCGAGGCGGTAAAGGTCAAAATGACAGACGCGTCCACCATCAAGATCGTATTCCTCCACCAAGGTGTAAGTCGGCGACTTAACCGGCCCATTGTGACCCAGCGCCTGTATAAAGCCGCGACTCAGCGTCGTTTTACCGGCGCCCAGTGTGCCCTCCAGAAAAATCAGGCCTCCACCCGTCAGTACGGTTGCCATTTGCGCCGCGAAGCCCACCATCTCGGATTCGCCGGTCAAGCGGAGTTGACTCATTTTCTCTACCATCAGTTCACCAATTGACGGATATAAGGAAGAAGGTCCGTCGCCAGAAGTCCACGGACGCCATCGCTGTCGGCAGCCATATCTGCGGCAGCACTGTGCAGACACGCGCCACGCACCGCCGCCTCCCATGGGGATAAGCCCTGCGCTAATAAACCTGCAACGACACCGGTGAGTACGTCGCCCATGCCGCCCGTTCCCATGCCCGGATTGCCGTCGGTACAAATCGCAAGACGTCCATCCGGTCCGGCAATCACACTGCCATGACCTTTCAAAATCACGACTGCATGATATTTTTCAGCAATAGCAGTGGCTGCGGCCAACCGATCGGATTGCACATCCGCGATAGTCGAGTCCAACAGTCTTGCTGCTTCTCCCGGGTGAGGGGTTAAGACCACGTCGCGCTCCGAGAACTCAGTTTGAGAGCCCGGCGAAGCAATAATGTTAAGTGCATCCGCATCCAGTACCACCGGCAGATCGCTCTGAATGACTTGCTGCAACAGCAACTCAGCCCAGCTTGTGCGGCCCAGTCCCGGACCGCAGGCGAGAACAGTAGCGCGCTCCAGCAGAGGCTGAACCTCTAAGCCCGAATTTACTCCTGCCGCCATACACTCAGGTCGGCGTGCCAGTACCACTGACACATTCTCTGGGTGCGTCGCACAGGACGTTAGACCCGCACCAACACGACAGCATGCGTCCGCCGCCATCGAAATCGCACCGCCCAGGCCTGCATCCCCACCGACCAGCAGAGCATGTCCGTTGTGGCCTTTGTGGCTGTTACGTGTACGAGGCATCAACAATGGCGCGTCTTGAGTCAGTAAGTAGTAGCTTACACGCTGAGCCTGAGCAGGGACCGCATCCCGCTCAACCTGCGAGAGAGCCAGTTTATCGAAATAGAGTTCACCGCAGACGTCTGGGCCGTCACAGGTAATCAGGCCCGGCTTCAGACCAATAAAGGTCAATGTACTTTCAGCGTTTACAGCACTGCCCATGATCTGACCTGTGCTGGCATTCAACCCAGAAGGAATATCGACCGAGAATACCGGCGCGGTGTGCTGATTCATCGCCAAAATGGCATCCGCAAACGTGCCTTGCACCACAGCATTCAGTCCGGTACCAAGTAAGGCATCAACGATCAGGTCGGCATCATCAGGCAGGTTACTGTCGAAGGTCGTTGCGACCACGCCTGCCGCTTCCGCCTCCGTCCTTGCTGGCGTTCGGGCTTGGGTTTGGGGTTGGGCTTGGGCTTGGGCTTGGGCTTGGGACAGTGCAGCACTGTGGCTGTCGACTTCCCCCAATGTCATCAACGTGACCTTCAGACCATCCTGTACAGCCAGACCAGCTATAACCCAGCCATCACCTCCGTTGTTACCCACACCAGCGACAATGCAGAGGTGGCGTTTGTCGGGCCAACGTTTACGCATATGCTGGTAGGCGGCCTCACCAGCCAGCTGCATAAGAGCGTAGCCGTCGTCGCCCATGCGCTCGATGATACGCTGATCAAGCGTCCTGACACCCTCGACACTGTCTATGTCGGTGGGTAGATGGTCATACGCCGAATACGGTCTCTTCATCGCGGATAGGCCTGCGCTTGTGATACATTGCCGGGATTATATAAGGCAAGGCACAGACCGGCCACCACTGCCATCGTGACCCAAGTCTACCGCCAAAACGAATTATCGAATCTGAAGCCATGTCGAAGCCGCCGTCACACTCAAATCCGCCATCGGACAAGCCTTCCGCGCCCGATCTGACTGACGCTCAGCTTGAGCGCCTGCGGGCGGATATTGAGCAATGGGCTGAAGAAGCCGGATTCCAACAATGTGGCTTCAGTAGTGTCGACACCGGAGAGCACGGTGCGCGCTTACAACAATGGCTGGATGCGGGCTACCACGGCGATATGTCCTACATGGAAGACCATATCACCGAGCGTGGGCCTATGCGTGCCCTTCCCGATGAGTTACTTCCGGGCACGCTCAGTGTCATCAGCCTGCGAATGGATTATATGGCGCCCGGTGTTGAGGTCGCTCAGCATCTGGCAGATAAAAATAATGCCTATATTTCCCGCTACGCACTTGGACGTGACTACCACAAACTGATTCGCAAACGCCTGACGCAACTTGGGAAACGTATCCAGGGCGCGATTGGAGAACTGGGCTTTCGCGCGTTTGTTGATAGTGCGCCTATCCTCGAACGAGCCATTGCAGAACAGGCCGGACTGGGCTGGATTGGCAAAAACACCATGCTGATCAACCGTCGCGCCGGATCGTATTTTTTCCTTGGTGAAATCCTCACCGATCTGCCTCTGACACCCAATGCCAAACTGGAGCGCGACCGCTGCGGACGTTGCACTTCCTGTTTGGAAATCTGCCCGACCCAGGCATTTGTTGGTCCGCATGTTCTGGACGCGCGTCGCTGCATTTCCTATCTGACCATCGAACTGGATGGCCCGATCCCAGAAACACTGCGTGATGGCATCGGCAACCGTATTTTTGGATGCGATGACTGCCAGATCGGCTGCCCATGGAACCGGTTTACTAAAGCCACAGAAGAAAAAGACTTCACACCGCGGCATCAACTCGACAAGGCCACCTTGTTAGAACTGTTCGCATGGGATGAAGATACCTTTCTGAAAAAAACAGAAGGCATGCCCATTCGTCGTACAGGGTATGAAAGCTGGGTTCGTAATATTGCCGTCGCGCTGGGAAATGCGCCCAAAAGCATTGAAGTGGTCGAGATACTAAAACACCGCCGGGGGGCGGTGTCTGCGATGGTCGATGAACATATCGACTGGGCCCTGCAGAAGCAGGGCTCTTCACTCTGATTACTGACGCATAGCGCGCAGCATCCAGGCCGTTTTTTCGTGCACACTCATACGACCGGTTAATACATCAGTCGACCCTTCGTCATCGGCCTCAGCGGCAATTTTCATTACCTCTCGGCAAGATTTCACAACCTGCTCGTGGCCCTTGGTGAGGATGTCTACCATCTCGCCAGCCTCGGGCACGCCGTCAACTTCTTTAATGGAGCTGAGACGCGCAAATTCTTTGTAGGTACCCGGCGCAGCTACGCCCAGAGTACGAATACGCTCAGCGATATCGTCCACAGCGGTCGCTAACTCGGTGTAGTGTTCTTCGAACATCAGGTGCAGCTCACGAAACTGCGGGCCAGTGACGTTCCAGTGAAAATTGTGCGTTTGCAGGTACAAAGTGTAGGAGTCAGCCAGCACACGTTTCAGACCTTCAGCGATCTGAATACGGCTTTCTTCATTAATACCAATATCAATCTTAGTCATTCTTATGCTCCTGAGTCGTCGGTGAATCACTCTCTCAATACCATAGACCGAAATTGTGATAATTTGTTCAAAAAATCACTTTCATCACGAGCAAGTTATATGAACAACGATAAATTGCACGCACTGTTCAACGATAAGCTGATCTGGATCACTGGCGCCTCCTCCGGGATCGGTGAACAACTTTGTTATGACCTCAGTAAACTTGGCGCGAGACTGATCCTGTCGGCTCGCCGTAGTGACGAACTTGAGCGGGTCAAAAATGCCTGTGCTCAGCCCGACAAGCACCTCATTCTGCCTCTGGATATGTTGCAGGAAGCAGAC
The DNA here is from genome assembly GCA_006212115.1 of Thalassolituus sp. Classification (GTDB taxonomy): domain Bacteria; phylum Pseudomonadota; class Gammaproteobacteria; order Pseudomonadales; family Oceanobacteraceae; genus Thalassolituus. Next base: position 17,073 of record PDUK01000014.1, read on the forward strand.
ATCATCGCGGCTGCCGACAAGGTAAACAGCCAATTCGGCGCAGTGGATTATCTGTTCAATAATGCCGGTATCACCCAGCGCTCCCTGATTAATGAGACCGAAACAGATATTTACCGTAAGGTGATGGAGCTGAACTATTTCGCTCAGGTCACCCTTACCCGACAAGTGCTTCCCGGCATGCTGGCGCGAGGAGAAGGACATATTGTCACCACATCCAGCATCGCAGGGCTGATTGGCATTCCTTATCGTTCGGCCTACTGCTCTTCGAAACACGCCATCATCGGCTTTATGGATTCACTGCGTTCTGAAGTACACGATAAAGGCCTGCGTGTAACGACCCTATGTCCGGGCTTTGTACGCACTAATATCATTGAGACCGCCCGACGCGAGGGAACTGCTCAGGAAAAGGTCGAAGATACGGTGATTAAAAACGGCATGTCGGTAGAAGCTGCTATTGCTCAAGTCCTCGACGCAGTGGCCAATGAAAAAGAGCAGGTCGTCATCGCAGAAGGCAAGGAAGGCATGGGCCCCATCATCAAACGCTTCTTCCCCAGCATTATTTATAAAATGGTCCGCAAGATGGCACTGACCTGATGACGTATTTATCTCTGATCACCTCAGGCTTTCTCTCGTTTCTGGTTTCTCAAGCGGCATGGGGTGATATCGTTATCAGCCACAAAACCGCTGGGATGGAGTACCCGGAGAATACGTTAGCGGGGTTTGAGGCTTCGTTAAACATGCCCGTCGATGCCATTGAACTCGACCTTCATGTGACCCGTGATAAGAAGGTCATTTTGCATCATGATCCCGTTCTATCGTCATACAACTGCTTTTCTGAAAACGATAAGCAACGGTTAATCGTTGCTCAATCCACGCTTGCTGATCTAACCGCGCTTACCTGCCGCAATCACAAAGTAAGCCGGGATTATCAACTACCTACCTTCCATCAGATACTGGAAGAATACATAAAAAGCGATCAATCCAAGGCACTGTATATTGAAATCAAAGTCTGGGATGAACTGATCGAGCATAACCCGCTACACAAAGGCCTCGTCATCGCTGATATGCATTACGACAACAAGGAAGTCGCTCAGCTCGTATTAGATGATATCCGTCGTTTTAATCTCTCCGGAAAAGTGGTTTTTAATACTTTCAGCCGGGATTTATTACTGACGCTTAAATCCATGCAAACTGCCGATGAGAACTATGAGTATGGTCTGCTTTATAAGGGAAATTATGCACCATGGACTCTGGGCATCATCGCTCTTCTCTCTCCACTTCAGTGCTACGACTCCTGCTGGAAGCCTGATTACAAAGAAGTAAAAAGTTGGCTTATCGAGCATGACATTGATTATTTCATTCCGAATTTTGCGCAACTCAATAACTTTCTTTTTCGCTGGAGTTACCGTAAGCACATTGATTCTGAAAAGCTCCCTTTTGGGATTATTCCGTGGACGCTGAATACCGAGGAAGAGTGGGAAGATTTCGAACGTTTCCGCTTTGATGGCATTATCACAGACGTACCGACTGCCCACGCCAAGTATCAAGTTAATTGAACAACTGATTCTGACAATAAACCGCGCCCACTTTTTGGGCGCGGGAAGTAAAGATATCAGTACACCGAACTCACGCTTTCAGGAAATGCTCTCGATAATGCAGCATTTCTGCAATGGACTCGCGAATATCATCCAGCGCCTGATGCGTGCCTTTTTTCTCAAAAGAAGAGACAACTTCAGGCTTCCAGCGTCGTGCCAGCTCTTTCAGAGTTGAGACATCGACATTGCGGTAGTGAAAGTAGCGCTCCAGTTCCGGCATGTATTTCACCAGAAAGCGTCGGTCCTGATGAATGCTGTTTCCACACAAGGGGGATGCGCCCTCTTTAACGTGCTCACGCAGGAACGCCAGCGTAGCCAGCTCAGCCGCTCGGGCATCCTGATCACTGTCCTTAACCCGCTGAGTCAGGCCGGAATTTCCATGAGTGCGGGTATTCCACTCGTCCATAGCATCCAGCAGCACATCTGGCTGATGCACCGCGATCACTGGCCCTTCGGCAATGACATTCAGCTCGCTGTCGGTCACGATGGTCGCAATTTCGATAATCACATCCTGCTCTGGTTCCAGGCCCGTCATCTCCAGGTCCATCCAAACCAGATTATCTTTCTGACTCATGTCGCATTCTCGGTATTTAGGTAAGAGCTATCAGTCTAGCAAGTTGCACCAAACCCAGCCAACCGCGACAATAGCGATCTCAATCATTGGGTAATGTATGGCTAAACGTAAGCTTAATCGCCGTCAGGCATGGCGCGTAGAAAAGATTCAGCAGGAAAAAGCATCCCGCGCGAAACGCAAAGAACGCGATATTTCAGATCAGCTGAACGCTGGTGAGCTCGGCGACGAAATGCACGGCCTGGTGATCGCCCACTTTGGTTCTCAGGTAGAAGTCGAAGACGAACATCGCGTCCGCTACCGCTGTTTCTTGCGTGCTAACCTGGGCTCTCTGGTTACCGGAGATCGTGTTGTCTTCCGTCCGGGCCCAGAAAACAACGGCGTACTGACCGGCGTTGTCGAGATGGTTCAGGACCGTGAATCCGAGCTCTCACGCCCGAATCCATACAATGAGATTAAGCCCGTCGCCGCGAATATAGATAATATTCTGCTGACTATTGCCCCAGAACCGCATGCCCACCGCAACCTGATTGACCGATATCTGGTCGCAGCAGAAAATTGCGGCATCGAGCCAATACTGCTGCTCAATAAAACCGACCTGATTGACGAAGAAATCCAGCCGTACTTTGACGAACTGCTCGAAGACTACGAAGTGCTTGGTTATCGCTCGTTGCGGGTGTGCAGCAAAGACGAAAGCAGCCTCGGAGAGCTGAAATCTTTCCTCAACAACAGAGTCAGCGTGTTTGTTGGCCAGTCGGGTGTGGGTAAATCCTCCCTGATCGCGACCCTATTGCCGGGAGAGGATCTTCGCATCGGCGCTTTGTCAGAGAACACGCGCAAAGGAAAACACACCACCACCACCGCCCGCTTGTACCACTTTCCTGCTGGCGGCGACCTGATTGACTCACCGGGAATTCGCGAGTTTGGCTTGTGGCACATGTCCCCAGAAGAAGTAATGTACGGCTTCCGGGAGCTACGCGACGTCGCCGGGCTGTGCCGTTTTCGCGACTGCGCTCATGAATCAGAGCCCGGCTGCGCCGTCCTTGAAGCAGTAGAAAAAGGTGAAGTCAGCGACGAGCGTTTTTACAGCTACCAGCGTATTTTAAGCACCCTGACGGAACTGTAACTCACCAGAAGACTTCGTCTGCATTGGGCGGGTTATCGTAAGGGTTGTCCTCCCGGTTGCGCTGTCGCTGTAGCTCTTCGAGCAAGGTTCCGGTGCGGTTTACCGTTGGCGTGCGCGGGTCATCCTCTGGCGCACCATCGTTAACAAATTCTACGTCGACTCCGGTATCGCCGCCGCTTCGTCCCCTGACGCCCTCATCGAATTCTTTATTCAGCATAGTAATGGATATTCGCCGGTTGACGGACGCAGCAGGGTCATCTGGACGCAGCGGTGCAGTATCACCCATGCCGATGACCTGAGCGATCTGAGATTTCGGTACACCCGCTTCCATCAATGCCCGTCTGGCTGAGTCGGCTCGCAACGAAGATAGCCCCCAATTGACGTCATCCTCATCACGCTGATTGGCAATCCCAGAGGAATCGGTATGTCCGGTGATCTGCAAACGATGATCTAACCCCGATAGCATTGGAGCTAACTCCCAGAGAATGTCCTCGGAATAGTATTTGAGTTGAGCGCTGCCCGGATCAAACATGGGGCGGTTGGTCTGATCGACGATTTGTAGCCGCAGCCCTTCAGTCGTCAGGTCGAGCAGCAACTGATTTTTGAAAGGGCTGAGCGTCGGACTGGCGGTAATCATGGCCTGTATTTTCGCCTGCATTTCCTGCATACGTCGCTGTTCAATCGCGTCGGCGAGGCTTTCGATCTCATCCGCCTGAAGGATTTTTTCCGGATCAATACTTTCCGATACGGCAATATTGTCAGACGCAGTGGGAGAGCCCCCAAGATCAATCACGTATTTGGACGGTACTAGCTTGCCATCCTCAAACGCTTTCGGGTCCTGAAAGTAGCCCGAGATTGCTTCTCGCTCCTGCTCGTTGGACGAGTTAATGACCCATAACACCAGAAACAGCGCCATCATTGCCAAAGCAAAATCTGCCATGGCCACTTTCCAGGCGCCACCGTGCTCTTCGTGCTTACCCTTCTTGTAACGACGAATAACAATGTTCTGGTGTGGGCTCAGTTTCTCCATCAGCGACTACTCATTACCGGCTGCGTACTTTGCTTTCCACTTCGTCGAATGTTGGGCGTTTGTGCGTAAACAGCGATTTACGGCCAAACTCGACGGCAAGCTGAGGTGGCAACCCGTTCAATGACGCAATAATGCAGGCCTTGGATGCCTCATAGAGTTTGATCTCTTCTTCGGCGATATGACGCATAACCGATGAAACCGGGCCGACCAGACCGTAGGCCAATAGCACACCGCTAAATGTACCGACCAGTGCTGCGGCAACGTGCGCACCGATTTCGTTAATATCCCCGCCGATGGCGCCCATCGTAATGACGATACCCAACACAGCGGCAACGATGCCAAAACCGGGCAGCGCATCAGATACTTTACCGACCGCCATTCCCGGCTGCTCGAGCTCATGCAGTCGCGCTTCTATTTCCTGATCCATCAGTGATTCGAGCTCAAACGATGTCAGGTTGCCTGCGGCGATGATGCGGAAGTAATCCGCAATAAATACTGCCAGCTCGTGGTTTGCCTGAATCGCAGGATAACGGGCAAAGAGCGCACTGGTGTCCGGATTTTCGACATCGGCCTCGATCGCCATGATTCCCTCTCGGCGTGCCTTATTGAGAATATCGTAGAGAAGTCCCAGTACATCCATATACATGGCTTTGGGGATGTTACCCCCCATAATGACGCGTGGAATCTGCCGGAAGGTCGACCAGACGACATGCCAGGGGTTAGATAATAAAAAGGCGCCAAAAGCGGCCCCGACGATAATCAGAATCTCGAAGGGCTGCCACAATGCCAGCAGCTGCCCGTGCGACATCACATAGCCGTACAGCACACTACCAAAAACAATGACAATTCCTGCTACAAATAGCATCCAGCTCGTTTCCTCAAACGGTTACCCGCGTAATTCCTGCTGTGTTGGTTTACCTCACTGTGCATGTCACTGCGCCCGTAGTTAACAATGTGGCTAACAACCTAGCTAACAACCTGGCTGACATACCTGACTGGCAACCTCAGCAGCAAAACTCAGTGACAGAAGAGACACACAGATTCAACAGGAGGAAATACGCATCACTACTATAGTAAGTAAAGGATACAAATGACCTTTTAACAAACCGGGAATACTCGCTTCATGCAGAATGCTGCACTCCAGATTCCGACTGCCGCGCAGTGGGAGGCCGTACTGGCGTTTCGGGCCATGCCTATTCTTCAAAACACACGTGATGCATTACGGCGTGAACTACAGAATCCCCAGGTCAGCTTCGATTCGCTGGTCCCCATCGCCGAGCGTGATCCTGCGCTTTGCTGGCACCTGTTACAGCGGGCAGTCAGCCATAACCCCGGTTGCCGCGAGCAGATCCATGGCGTGTACAACTGCCTGTCACTATTGGGCATGCAGGAGCTGGTGACACTGGTAAAAAATCTGCCAACCGTCGGGGATCAGCCCGAAGACCCCAGTGAAAAGATGTATCAGCAAGCGCTATACACCGCTCACATGGCCGGTTGTCTGGCAGCGCAATGGGCCAGTGCAAAAGGTGCCCCAACCAACACGGCGTACTGGTCAGCTATGCTGGCTCACTCTATTTTGTGGCCCTGGTTATTGTTGGAGAGGTCCAGCCACAACTGGCTGCACTTCCTGAGCGAAGGCGACGACCTGGTGACCGCCTCGCGTAAAGTATTCGGGCATTCTCCCGACAACTGGAAACGGCTGGTCAGACGCCACAACTTACCCGACTCAGTGGCTGATATCTTCCAGAGGGACAAGTTACCCGATGCTCGGGACTGGCGACGTCTGCGCCGTCAGGACCCACGAGACCTCGACAGCGGTCGCCAACTGATACACCGCAGTCAGACGGAATCTATGCTGGCATTAACAGCGGCTGGCACGGCCTGGCATCTGCACATAAACCCAGAAGGGGATCGCAGCCAGCGCTGGCTTACCATCAGCAGTCATGCGCAAGGGCGTCGATTCCCTACTCTTGTTCTCGAGAGTCGTGATGTTCAGATCAAAGAGGCACGTCTGCGCAAGTCGTCTTTTGCCTCTGGTATCGGATTACTGGCCACACCGCAGCCCGAAGGTCTCAGCTACCCGATGTGGCTACCTGAACGCAAGACCGTTACAGCAACTGCAGACACTGTTTCGTCGGACTCGGTTACGCCCGACTCAGTTACGCCGGACACGGCTTCCCCGGCAAAAAACGCACAGACAGAGCCGCGCCCCACTACTCAGCCAGAACTACCGCAACGCGTTGTCACAGAACCCGTGCAACATGGCTCTGCCTATCTGAAGAAGTTAATGGGGCAACTGGCCGAATCGCCGGCCAGCTTTGGAGACTGGCACTATCTGATGCAAGGGGTACTGAAAGGTATCCAGCTCGGAATTGGCATTGACCACTCCATCGTGATGCTTCCGGGTAAAAATCGCTCTGCTTTACGCACTGTGTATGCTGAAAATCCGGAGGGATTGGCACCATTCAGTACCACCAGTATTCCGCTTCAGGTGGCCCCGCTACTCCGGCAGTTGATGAAACAACAGGCCGCGGTACACATAACGCCGGAGACGTGTGAACGCTACTTCAAAGGAATGCCAGCCGAGCTGGCCAACGCCCTGCCGAAAGAAATGATGCTTATGTCCGTTCATGCCGGGCGGGACCCTATCGGTGTTGTGATAGCTGCGAACAGTGAGGGCGCTCCGATACCTAAAGAGCAATACCAGCGCTTCCGCCAGCTCTGTAATACGACCAGCCAAGGGCTCGCGTCTCTGCGCCAGCTGAGCGCGAAGGCGAAAGCCAGTTCTGCATCGCCATCCGCTCCCGTGAGATCAAGTCAGTGATCATCACGACCTGACACAGAGCAGGCACTCAGATACACTTTGGGCTGTCTGGACTTGTTCCTGCCGATAACGACCCGACTGGTATCTGAGAACCCGCTTATGGCTGATATTCCTCTCCTGCTCGAACCCGAGCAGCTCGCCGATATGTTTCCACTGAACAAGGTTCTGATCATTGATCAGAGCAAGCTGGAAAATTTTGTTCAGGGGCACATTCCTGGCGCCGTTCATCTCGACTTTAAACGCCTGCAGCGTCCCGGAACGCCGGTACCCGGGCTGCTGCCTGATGTTCAGGAATTAGAAGCCGTCTTCAGTGAACTGGGTTTAACCCCTGACACCCATGTGATCTGCTCTGATGACGAAGGCGGCGGCTGGGCTGGACGTTTGATCTGGGTCCTCGACAGCATTGGCCACACCCAATATTCCTACGTCAATGGCGGTATCGTCGCCTGGAGAGAAGCGGGCCTGCCACAGGAAACCGGTGAGCACGCAACGGTACCTTCCAGTTATCGTATTTCAGCCATTAATACTGATTTCAGCATGACAAAGGACGAGGTTCTTGCTCGTATCGGAGACGATGATTTTGCCATCTGGGATGCCCGCTCCGCGGCGGAGTATACCGGTGAGAAAGTCATTTCTAAGCGTGGCGGTCATATTCCGGGGGCCGTCAACTACGAATGGACGCGAGGTATGGATAAAGCGCGGGGCCTGCGTATCCAAGACCTCAACGAGTTCCGTCAGTTACTGGCGGACATGGGAATAGACGACAGCAAACAAATCGCAACGCATTGCCAAACTCACCACCGCTCTGGTTTTACGTATCTGGTCGCAAAAATCCTCGGATACGACGTGCGTGGCTATGCTGGTTCTTGGTCCGAGTGGGGGAATGACGAGAACACCCCGATTGTCACAGGCCCACAACCTAATTAAGAGAATCTCAATGAGTATTAAAGATCGCCTGTTTATTGCCAGCCAGTATGTACTGCCTCAGCACCTGCTATCCCGCGCCGTGGGCACCCTTGCAGACGCAGAAATGGAGTGGGTAAAGAACCCGCTGATTAACCTTTTCATCAAACAGTTTGGCGTAAACATGAGCGAAGCTCAGCGACAGACTGCCGGTGAATTTAAATCGTTTAATGATTTCTTCACCCGTGAACTGATCGATGGCGCACGCCCAATCGAAGGCGATGCGAGCGTCCTGTCTTCACCCGCCGATGGCGCAGTATCGCAACTCGGCGAAATCGTCGATGGTCGCGTGTTCCAGGCAAAAGGGCAGGACTACTGCCTGACTGAGCTGTTGGGTGGCGACGCGCAACGTGCTGCACCTTTTATGGGGGGAGAGTTCGCCACAATTTACCTCTCTCCAAAAGATTACCATCGCGTTCATATGCCAATGAAAGGCACACTGCGCGACATGATTTACGTACCCGGCGATCTGTTTTCCGTGAACCAGGTAACAGCGGAAAACGTGCCCCGCCTGTTTGCTCGTAATGAACGGGTCGTGTGCATTTTCGATACCGAAAAAGGTCCGATGGCCATGGTATTGGTCGGCGCGATGATTGTTGCAGCGGTAGAAACTGTCTGGGCTGGTCATATCGCACCTCCGCGCCGTGAACTTAAAGTCACGGAATACGGAGCGCCGACACCGGTATCTCTTGAGAAGGGCGCAGAAATGGGTCGCTTTAAGCTTGGGTCAACCGTGATCCTGTGTCATCCAAAAGACACAGTAAAGTGGAGCGAAAATCTGAAGGCAGGCACGCCACTGCGCATGGGTGAAGCTATCGCTGACCTGGTCTGAGCCAGTTAAGCTTTATTCCAATCAAAGCTGAGCACATCGCTGATGCGCTCAGCGCCAGTCAGATGCATTAGCAAGCGGTCCGCGCCCATGGCGACACCGCTGCATTCTGGTAAGCCCTGCTCGATGGCAGCCAGTAAAGCTTCGTCAATCGGACGCCCATTCGCCTCCTGAACAAAACGGCGACGCTGCTCGTCAGCGTCAGTCAGTTCATCGTAACCATTGGCCAGTTCTGTGCCGTTGAAAAACAATTCGAATCGTCTCGCCACAGAGTATCCGGCTTCGTTCTGACTCACTTTCGCAAGTGCGGCCTGACTTGCCGGAAAGTCCGAAATAAAAACGAGTGTCTGCTCTGGTAAGGCTGGCTCAACCAGATGACTCATGATGATATCCAACCAACCGTCACGGCTGAGCTGCAAATCATGACCAGCAGCCTGAATACCCACGTCCGCAACCTCGACATCGCTCGCAGAATGCACATCAATGCCTACATACTGCTGCAGGGCCTGACCATAGCTGATACGAACTTCCGGCAGCACTGACCATCTGGGCTCAAACACCTCGCGGACCAGATCCCGAACTTCATCCATCAAGCGGTCGAGGCTCCAATCAAGACGATACCATTCAATCATGGTGAACTCTGGATTGTGGCGCTGGCCAGCCTCGCCCCGGCGAAACACTTTGCACATCTGCCAGATATCACCGCTGCCCGCACACAGCAGACGCTTCATTGGATATTCCGGCGACGTATTGAGCCAACGATGATCGGTGGTTTGCATCGGTTCGATATTAGGATCGGATACGGGGACACGACTGATGATCGGCGTATCGACTTCGAGAACATCACGCTGGTCAAAGAACGACCGAACCGTGCGGTAAAACGCAGAACGGGCAGCCAAGGCTGCCCGATCACAAGTTGGGTACCAGTCAGACGACTCAGGCACGACCGACGTAATCGCCTGTGCGAGTGTCGATTTTCAGGACTTCACCAATATTGATGAACAGCGGCACTTTCACCACAGCACCCGTCGACAGCGTCGCAGGCTTGCTGCCACCGTTGGCGGTATCGCCTTTTACGCCCGGATCGGTCTCAACGACTTCAAGATCCACAAAGTTTGGCGGAGCAACGGTCAGAACAGCACCGTTAAACAGAGTCACGACGTACACTTCCTGCTCTTTCAGCCATTTGATCGTTTCGCCGACGGCTTCTTCAGACGCGCCGTGCTGCTCGAAAGAGCCGTCCGTCGCCATGAAGTGCCAGAACTCACCATCGTTGTACAGATACTCCATGTCATATTCCATGACATCAGCACCTTCCAGTGATTCACCAGACTTGAAGGTTTTTTCCAGTACACGTCCATTGCGCAAGTTACGCAGCTTAACGCGGTTGAAAGCCTGGCCCTTGCCCGGTTTCACATACTCGTTCTCAAGGATGGAGCATGGCTCGTTGTCGAGCATCACCTTGAGACCTGATTTAAATTCGTTGGTAGAATAGTTAGCCATTTTGACTTCCGATTATGTCAGGTACAAAAATAAGGTGCGTATCATAACGCGAACAGAGCCGCCTGTAGAGATGCAGGATTGGCAACAGATTCTGGCAGCCTCATTTCGGGATGCCAGCGCCCTCCTCGAGTATCTGGATATCGATGCGCGCCATGCCCTGCCGGACGATCATCCCGCACTGACGTTTCCCTTGCTGGTACCGGTAACTCTGGCCAAGCAGATGCAGCGTGGCGATATCAATGACCCCCTGCTTCGCCAGGTATTACCCATACACAGTGAAGGCGAACTTCCTGATATGCCTGGCTTCAGCCTTGATCCTTTAGGAGAGCAGGACACCAACGTCTGTAAGGGCATTATTCACAAGTACCATGGCCGCGTTTTGCTGCTCACGGCAACCACCTGTGCCATTAACTGTCGTTACTGTTTCCGGCGACACTTTGACTACAAGGATAATCGTCTCAGCCGGAAGCAACGCCTGGAAGCCCTATCTTACATCGCTGCAGACAACAGCATCTCCGAGGTCATCCTCAGTGGCGGCGATCCCTTGATGCTCAGTGACGAGACTCTTGCTGAACTGGTGTCTGGAATCGAGAAGATTTCTCATGTACGTCGAATCCGCATTCACAGCAGGCTCCCTGTGGTTATTCCGCAACGCCTGACACAAAAGCTACAGGACATTTTGAGCCAAAGTAATTGTCAGACCAGTCTCGTTTTACACACCAATCATGGTAACGAGCTAACGCCCGAGCATAAGGAAAGGCTACTGAATCTGCGTAATTCTGGTGTCACTTTGCTGAATCAAAGTGTCCTGTTGAAGGGCGTCAATGATGATCTAAGTATTCTGACTGAATTAAGCGAGAAACTCTTTACAATGGGGGTTTTGCCCTATTACCTTCACCTCGCAGATAAGGTCATTGGAGCACACCATTTTGTGGTGAGTGATATCGAGGCAGCCGCACTTTATTTGCAGGTTCGTGAACGCTTGCCGGGCTACCTTGTCCCTCAATTAGTAAGAGAAATTCCGGGCGAACCTTATAAGCAGCCATATCCAGTCATGGCCTGATTGCGAAGCCATTTTGTGATAGCGTAGGCAGACCGGGTAAAAGAAATTCACATTTCTGAGTTGAAACGGTTAAATGGTGTGTAGTTACTGGAAAAAACACGCCATTGGGGCTATATAAAACGCTAACCTTAACCAGTTAACAGCAGGATCGCATGGACAGCCAGAGCACACCGATTACATTGCATATCCCAAATGCAACTCAATCTGAGTTGTCGTTTTGTGGTGCGGGTCTCCAGGCGTTCTCTCAATGGGCCAAAAGCCTTCCTATGGCCAATACGGGTGAAGCCTCCCGTCAGCTCTATCAAGCTATCCGCGAACTGAATGCCCTGAGTTGCCCTCCTGCCCAGCGTTTTGAACTGCTGGAGGTCATCCGTCCCTATATTCATTCGGTCTGCAAAGTACTTAATAAACACTTTTTGCAGTCTTCTGTTTCCCTGAATGACAAACAACTGAAAATCGCCAATCTGAGTCAGGCGCTGCAAGGCCACCTTGCCACTGGCTATAAGATGGTCATTGCGCACAGCGTTGACCTGTTGGGTGCCGGTGATAAACCTCCTCGGCATTTTGCTCCGGCTATACATCGCGCGATCGTAGATAGCGGACAAATTATTCTCCGCGCCTATCAGTTGTACTTCCAGCCACCTGAACGCACCTGGCTGGACCTGAATCAGATTTACCTGATGGCCGAGGCCCGCCGTCTCGACAATATCAGCATCGAAGATCAGCAGGCACGCTATGTGCACAAGTCGAGCATCCGTAATGCGTTTATCCGTATCCACCTGCTTGGCTGCGCGAAACCCAGCAATCTGCGCCAGCAGGATCTGGCTCAACTCTATGAAGCGTGTGAGTACTGGGCACCCTTCTCAGACTTGACTGCCGCAGATGATGAAAGCGCGTTATTTATTATTAATCTGCACCGCGATCGTCCGGGGCAGTATCGTCAGCACCTGCGTGACAATCAGAAAGTTAACTTCCGCAGTCTGAATACGCAGAAATTAGTGCAGGCGCTCAAGGTGTACGCCGCTGCTGGCAGCGATGGCCGAATCACAGTTCCTGATAAGACCAGCGAAACGCTGCTCGCACACGCAATTCAGTCCTGGGGCATTCACTGGCAGCGCTCATTCCGTCGGGTACCCACCGAAGGTCAGCTCAGCGTGTGTGTTGGCTTGTCCGCCCTACACTACTACACCGCAGGTAAGCGCGATTTCGATCAGGTTTCTATAAAAATGAAACCAGTCGAGCAAGGCCCTGGTGGTAAGTCTATTGATACCGGCGGCACCGTTTCCGATGACGTCTGGGCAGATGCCTTTGATGCTGGCGGCTCACGCATGCCAGACAACAAGTCCATGAATCTGGACGCGATTGAATTCATCAACCGTCATCAGGCGGAAGAAGACGACAGCGAACCCAAAACACGCTATAGCAGTTATGGTGTCGTGCTGATCAATACCAGTCCCGGCGGCTACTGCCTGCAATGGAAAGGTGAACTGCCGAGCGCCATTCAGGCTGGTGAACTGATTGGTATACAGGAAACCGGTGTCCGCCACTGGTCTGTAGGTGCGATTCGCTGGATTCGACATGTTCGCGGACAAGGTACTCAACTGGGTGTGGAATTGCTCGCACCTCGTGCAGAAGTCGGCATCGCCCGCCTCCTGCAAAAAACAGGCAGCAATGGCCCTCAGATGCGCGCGTTGGTCCTGCCTGCTATCAAAGCCATAGCTCAGCCTGCCAGTGTTATTCTGCCGCGCGTTCCGTTCCGGACGGGCAATAAGATCGAACTGATGCATGAGAAACTGAGTGGCCGTTACCAGCTGAGTAAAAGCCTGGCGTCCACTAACAGCTTCGGGCAGTTCCAGTTCCGTAACGCGGGCGTATCGTCCGAACAGAAACCGCGTGTGGCCTCGACGGTCAGCGACGCTCTGATAGAAGACGATTTCGATTCTCTCTGGAATAAACTCTGATCGGGCCAGGAGGTGACAAATTTTGTCACCTGTGTCGTTTTTCTTTGAACCATCTACACCTATAATTCACGGTTTTTTCTGGCCGAGGTTTTCATGTCGCTAGCTCGTGACACTTTGCAGCTGCTCTTACTGACGCAAACTCAGAACGATGCTGAACAACTCGTTAGCCTGATGCGCAACTCGGGCTTCAGTACCCGCGCACGGACGGTTGTCAGCCATGCGCAGTTTGAAGAGGCATTGAAGACCGCCCAGTGGGATGTGGTCGTTGCGGACCCGACACTAAAAGACATCGATTACGCCGAGCTCCTCGGGCAGATTCATCGCCTGAATTTCGATATACCGCTGATCTTAATTCCCGCCCGGTCAGATAACAGCCTGCTTGAAAGCGCACTGTTAAAAGGCGCCAGTGCCGTCGTGCCATTTGATGAAAGCAACATCCTGATTCAGACCATACGCCGTGAAGTAGAGCACTTACGCGCGCGCCAGCAGGTACGCCTACTCAAGGTGAAGCTACGCGATGCTGAAAAACGCTCCCGTTCTTTGCTCGAGAGTTCACGAGACCCTATTGCCTACATCCACGATGGGATGCATGTCCACGCTAATTCAGCCTACCTTGAAATGTTCGGACATGAGTCCGTCGATGAGCTGGAAGGCATGCCGATCATGGATATGATCGCTTCGGACAGTCAGGCTGCGTTTAAGGAATTTCTGAAGCAATACCGCACTGGTATTCCCGATAGCTTCGAACTCGAGACAACAGGTGTTCTGCCCGATGGTGAGCAGTTTCCTATGTCCATCCAGTTCAGTGACGCTACCTACAGCGATGAACCCTGCAATCAGATTCAGATCAGTCGTCGCGATCAACATACTGAGCTGGCCGCCGAGCTATCGGAATTGCGTCACCGTGATCCAACCACGCAGCTGCACAACAAAGACTACTTCCTTGAGCGCCTGACCCGTGCCACCGACCAGGCCGTTCTGGAGAAGCAGTTCAGTACTCTGGTCTACATCGCCATTAATCGCTTTGATCAGATCAAACGCGAGATCGGAATCGAGTCCACTGACACAGTGGTACGGGAAGTGGGTCAATGTCTGTCGGCAAATGCGCACGACTATGATGTTACGGCCCGCATCGGCGATGAAGTCTTTATCTGGATGATGCCAGGAGGCGATCCGGCTAAGGCAAGAGCACAGGCACAACGCTTTGTAAAAAGCGTAGACGCTCTGATGATCGATCTGCAACAACGGACGGTTCAACCAACGGTAAGCCTGGGTATCACCCTGATCACGGATGCCAGCCCGGCTCCTGCAGAGGTGCTCCAGCAAGCTGACCTCGCCTGTGATGCCGCCGCCGATGAGAATAAACAGAACACCAGCAGCGCACATTTATTTATGCCTGAGGATAACTCAGAGGCGCGCCAGACCCGTTCTATCGAGAAGCACATATCTTCAGCACTGATGCGCAATCAGCTGCGTCTGCTGTTCCAACCTCTGATCAGTATGCGCGGTGATGATACGGAACACTACGAAGTCTTGCTGCGCATGCCTCAGGACGATAGCGTCGAATCTCAGGCGGGCGACTTTATCAACAGTGCCGACCTGAGCGACGAGTTGAAACGCAAACTGGACCGCTGGGTGATTCTGCATGCGACTAAGAAACTGTCAGAGCATCAGAAAGCAGGTAAAAATACACGCCTGTTTATCAACATCACCAGCGCCTCGTTGCGTGATGACAAACTACCAGGCTGGGTACAGGTTGCTCTGAAAGCCGCAGGGCTCAAGCACAGCGACATTATCTTCCAGTTCGCCGAAGAAGACGCGGTGCGTCATGCCGCTCCAGCGAAGCGTTTCTGCTATCTGGTACGGGCGTTGGGCATCAGTACCTCTGTCAGCCGCTTTGGGTGTGAGCTTGACCCAATGCGATTACTCCAACAGGTGGATGTCGATTACGTCAAAGTCGATGGATCGTACGTGCGGGAAATCGGTGGCGACAATGCCGATGGCAACAAGGCCTTAAAAGAGTTGCTGGCAAAAGTACACGACGCAGGTAAAAGCAGTATCGCGCCGCACATCGAAAGCTCTGCGACGGTTGCTAACATCTGGCACTACAGTGTGCACTTTATACAGGGCTACTATGTGCAGCCGCCTCAGGCTGAGATGACCTACAACTTCTCAGAAGAGTAAGTCAGAAAGGGGACATCTCAGTGGATGTCCCTGTCGTGATAACCCAACAGATAAAGCAGGCCGTCCAGGCCCAGTGTTGAGATCGCATGCTTGGCGTTTTCACGAACCAGCGGCTTCGCCCGGAACGCGATACCAAGTCCGGCGACTGACAGCATCGGCAGGTCGTTGGCGCCATCACCTACAGCGATGGTCTGCTCCAGACGGATGCCTTCGCGCTCGGCCAGTTCCTTGAGCAGTTCGGCCTTACGTTGGCCGTCTACTACCCGACCTGTGACACGCCCGGTCACTATGTTTCCTTCCATCTCGAGCTCATTTGCATAGACGTAATCGATACCCAAACGAGACTGCAAGTAACGACCAAAGTACGTAAAACCACCAGACAGAATAGCGGTCTTGTAGCCCAGCGCTTTTAAGTTGCGGATTAAGCGCTCAGCGCCTTCAGTAACAGGCAGACGGTCGGCAATGCCCTGCAGAACATCACCGTTAAGACCTTTCAGCAAAGCGACGCGCTGTTCAAAGCTCTGAGTGAAATCCAGCTCGCCCTGCATAGCACGCTCTGTAATCTCGGCGACCTGCTCGCCGACACCGGCGGCGTGAGCCAGTTCGTCGATGACCTCAGTCTCAATCAGAGTGGAGTCCATATCGAAGCACACCAGACGACGGGTACGTCGATAGACATCGTCCTCCTGAAAGGCGATGTCTACGTTCAGATCGTTAGCTGCTTCGAGGAACTGCGCGCGCATAGCGCTTTGATCAGCATCACCACGAACCGAAAATTCAACACAGGCGCGGGTCGTCTCGCTTTGCTTGTCCAGCGGTACACGACCGGATAAACGACTGATCTGATCGATATTCAGATCGTGTTCGGCTGCAATCGCCGTAATTCTTGAAATCGCGTCTGCCTGAATGGTTCGGGCAAGCAAAGTAATGATGTGACGCGGTTTACCTTGCCCAGCGACCCAATGCTCATAGCTCTCTGGAGTCACAGGAGTAAAAGTAACCGACAGCCCCATTTCATGCATTTTGAACAACACGTCTTTCAAAACGGGAGCGGCTTCCGCCGTCGAGGGAATGGCCGCGAGAATACCCAACGATAGGGAATCGTGGATCTCTGCCTGGCCAATATCCAGCACCGTGACGTCATATTGAGCGAGAATCCCGCTCACCGTTGCCGTTACACCGGGTTTGTCTGCTCCAGTAATTCGGATCAGGACTAGTTCTGTCACGGGGATCTCTCTCTTTACATTGCTGTTAATTTACAGGCATTCGTCACAGAGGCGGGCATACACACTGGCGTTGCGACGGGCGAGGCATATAATAACATTAATATTCTGAGTTTTTACGAAATATCGGGACTGCTGATGTCGAACCTACGCACCTTCGTGGAGTCACTCAATACCAGCCAGAGAGCAGGCTTGCTGGCCGCCGTGATGGTATTGATTGCTGGAATCATTCTGAGCAGCCTGACCTACGTGGAAGTGAAGAGCCACACCCGCGCGCAGCTCGATGCAGAGCAGGAACGACAACTTCAACATCTGGGAGCAATGCTGACTCCCGCTCTGGTCCGGGACGACCGTATTACCCTGAATCTCAGCCTGAGCGAGTGGGATGCCGGGGCAGCCATGCCTGCGATCCGGGTACTCGATCGTGATGGCAAACCCGTCGCCAGTACCGGCCGAATTCACGCCGACTTGAGTCTGACCCCTGTTGAAATCCGACAGGACGGTAATCTCTACGGATCACTGGAAGGCTATACCACCTACACACCTGCCGATACCGCCGCCACTCGCATTGCGTCACAGGCATTGCTTGTTACTGCCGCACTCAGCCTGATCGCCGGACTGGCGGGATGGTTGGTCAGTGAAAAGTACGCTCGTTATTTGCGCCAGTTGCGCACTAAACTCAGTGGCTGGAGAGACGGCGATGAACTGACGCTGCCGATGGGCCCTGCTGACCCTGACCTTCAGTCTCTGCACTCGGTACTCGGTGACATATCTAAGCGCGAGCAACAACGCCGGGCTGTAGAAGTCGCCCTTGGCCAGTTTATGGGAACAGAAGAGACACCCTTCCCTGATCCAATGAAATACTACAACTGCGCCATGCTGTTTATTGAAATTCAGGATCTGGAATTACTGCAGCAACGCCTGAGCGCGGAAGAGCTGACCTCAACGCTTAATCAGTATCACCGTTTGCTGTCTCAAGCGGCGAAACTCTACAACGGTAAGGTAGATCGCTACCTCGGTGATGGTGTAGTCATGCTGTTTGGCGTACCTAATCGAGACCGTAACGCGGCCATGCACTGTTTGTACGCGGCGCGCTTATTCACCAGTCTGGTGAACCACCTGCATGAAACGAATTCGGATGTATTGCCGCTGGAATTTAATGTAGCTGCGCACTGGGGTCCTGTTCTGATGGCTCCGTTACAAGACGGGGTTTCAACACAGTACAGCCTGATCGGTGACGCCGTGCACTGGGCTTATCATCTGGCATCACAAAGCGAATCCCGTCGCATCATTGCCAGTCAGACACTGATTGAAATGCTGGAAGATGGACATGACGTCATCTGGAGTGAAGGCCCTAACATCCGCGATCTACACGGCGGCGTGCAGTCGACCTATTGGTTGAATCAACTCCCCGAAAAAACAGAGTCGTTGATTCAACGCCAGATGAAGCACATTACCAGTATGACCGAGAGCGCCTGATCCAATCGGAGCGCTCTTACTGTTTCTTTCTCGCCCGGTCCTGTAGCTCGGCCATGCGAGCAAGCACCCCGATACCTTCAAGATATCCACGGCCAGGGGCCTGTTGATCAGCCAACATCAGGACGGCCTCCAGAGTACTGACCCCTGCTTCCACATCACTGCTGCGCAGATATTCGGACGGTCTATCCGGGTGCAGAGAGACTCTAGGCAAGCCCAGCAACCATGGATTGATCAAGGTTAAGCGACGCACCTTACGCCAGGTGCCATCCAGAACCAGAACTGTTTCAGGGCTAGATCCCTTCGCTGCGTCTGATTGATCGTCTGACTGGTCATCAGCCGGGTACAGCAAGGCAACCTTGTCCCGCGGCGCCTCACCGAACAGATCCCGATACTCGAAAGTATCCCCGATCAGTCTCTGGCACCCCGCGATAGTCCGTTCAAGTAACGGTGCGGTCGATAAGGGGTGCTTCGCCTCATCCGGGTCTTGCCAGATCACCAGATTGAAAGGCAACGTGTAGTGCTTCAGATGGCTGCATAGGCACACACTCTGTGGCCTGCCACAGCCATCGCAGACTGCCCGACTCACCCACGCTCCAGCAGAGGTTTCAGGAAGCGACCTGTGTGCGAATGCTCCATATCGCCGATTGCTTCTGGCGTCCCCTCACCGATAATCAAACCGCCTTTCGATCCACCCTCCGGCCCGAGATCCACAATCCAGTCCGCCGTTTTAATCACATCGAGGTTGTGCTCGATCACGACCACGGTATTGCCGTGGTCCCGCAGACGATGCAGAACCACCAGCAGTTGTTCAATATCGTGGAAGTGCAGGCCCGTTGTTGGCTCATCGAGAATATAGAGTGTCTTACCGGTATCCCGTTTGGACAGCTCTTTCGCCAATTTTATGCGTTGAGCTTCACCGCCGGATAAGGTGGTCGCGGCCTGCCCCAGTCGGATATAACTTAAGCCAACATCCATCAGGGTCTGCAGCTTCCGCGCGACCGCCGGAATAGCATCGAAGAATTCACGTGCATCTTCGACGGTCATATCCAGCACCTCGTGAATATTCTTACCCTTGTAGCGAATATCCAGAGTTTCGCGGTTGTAGCGCTTTCCTTTACACACATCACAAGGGACGTAAATGTCCGCAAGGAAGTGCATTTCAACTTTAATCACGCCGTCGCCCTGACAAGCCTCACAACGACCGCCCTTCACGTTAAATGAGAAGCGACCGGCTTTGTATCCACGGGAGCGGGCTTCCTGTGTCCCGGCGAATATTTCACGAACCGGCGTAAAAATACCCGTGTACGTAGCCGGGTTAGATCGCGGTGTCCGACCAATCGGAGACTGGTCGATATCCACAACTTTATCCAGCTGATTCAGGCCCGTCATGCTCTTATGTTCCGACGGCTTAAGCGTCGTCGCACCATTGAGCGCCGTCGCGGCAAGCGGATAAAGGGTACGGTTAATCAGGGTGGATTTACCTGAGCCAGATACACCGGTGATACAGGTCATCAAACCAAGAGGAATGGTCAGGTCGACGCTGTTCAGGTTGTTACCGTTGGCGCCTTTCAGAGTCATGACTTTCTTTTTGTCGTACGGAGTACGCTTCTCGGGTAAGGCGATACCACGTTTACCGCTGAGGTATTCACCCGTCACGGAGTTTTTATTTTTCATAACCTGCGCAGGCGTACCCTGCGCGATTACCTGACCACCGTGCACACCAGCTCCGGGGCCGATATCAATCAGGTGATCGGCACTGCGAATTGCATCTTCATCATGCTCGACAACCAAGACCGTATTACCCAGATCACGCAGGTGAAAGAGGGTTTTCAACAGACGGTCGTTATCACGCTGATGCAAACCAATGGACGGCTCATCAAGGATATACATAACTCCGACCAGACCCGCGCCGATCTGCGAGGCCAGACGAATACGCTGAGCCTCGCCGCCAGAAAGCGTATCCGAGCTGCGGTTCAGGGTCAGATACTCAAGCCCGACATTCACCAGAAACTGCAGCCGGTCACGGATTTCCTTGAGGATTTTCTCGGCAATTTCGCCTTTATGGCCATCCATCTCGAAATCAGAGAAATACTGATGAGCCTCTTCCACCGGCATATTGGTGCAGGCATGGATGGTTTTGTCACCGACAAACACATTCCGGGCTTCCCGTCTTAAACGCGAGCCGTCACAGGCAGGACAAGGTTGAATGCTGAGGTACTTGGCTAATTCTTCCAGCACCATCTGCGAATCAGTTTCCCGGTATCGACGTTCAAGGTTCGGCAGTACACCCTCGAACGGATGCGACTTACTGACCCGGTCACCACGGGAGTTAACGTAGATGAATTCAATTTTTTCCTCACCGGAGCCATGCAGAATGGCATCCCGGTGTTCAGGTTTTAAATCGATTAACGCAGTGTCGATGTCGAAGCCGTAATGCTCCGCCACTGAGCACAGCATTTGGTAGTAATAAACACTGCGACGATCCCAACCGCGAATAGCACCTTCGCCAACACTGAGAGAATCGTCATGAACCACCCGGTCCGGATCGAAGTATTGCTTTACCCCTAAACCATCACATGTCTGGCAGGCACCCGCCGGGTTGTTAAATGAGAATAAGCGAGGCTCCAACTCCGACAGACTGTAACCACAATGCGGACAGGAGAACTGTGATGAAAACATCTGAGGCTCTGCGGTAGGGTCTTCCATATCCGCGACCAGAACCAGGCCACCGCTTAGCTCCAGGCAAGTCTCGATCGACTCCGACAGGCGCTGCTCGATGCCTTCTTTCACCTTGAAGCGGTCGACAACAACCTCAATAGTGTGTTTTTTCCGCTTATCCAGATCCGGTGTATCGTCCAGATCACAGACCGTGCCATCCACACGCACACGAATAAAACCCTGCGCTCTGAGGCTTTCGAACACATGCAAGTGCTCACCTTTACGATCGCGTATGACTGGCCCAAGAATCATGCGTTTACTGTCTGCGGGCAGCAACATGATCTCGTCGACCATCTGACTGACCGTCTGCGCCTCAAGCGGAACATCGTGATCTGGACAGCGAGGTGTGCCAACACGGGCGAACAGCAAACGCAGGTAATCGTAGATCTCGGTAACGGTACCAACGGTGGAACGTGGGTTATGAGAAGTCGACTTCTGCTCGATTGAAATCGCCGGAGATAAGCCCTCGATCAGGTCGACATCGGGCTTTTCCATCATGGATAAAAACTGTCGGGCGTAAGTGGAAAGAGACTCCACGTAACGACGCTGTCCCTCGGCATACAGAGTATCGAATGCCAGTGATGATTTACCCGAACCACTCAAGCCGGTAATGACCACCAGCTTGTCTCGGGGAATATCAATATCAACGTTTTTTAGGTTGTGTGTACGTGCGCCGCGAACGAGAATTTTATCCATTTGGAGCTTTCACTACCTGAAGTAAAACCCCAATTGTAATGGAAGCGACGGACGGGTTCAGCCGCTTTCCGCAGAACGATTATTCCTGAGCGTTCAGTTTGTTTCTTCCAGCTCTTCTTTGTCCTGAAGTTCATGCATGTTGTCTTTCGCCCAATTCACCGCCTGAATACGATTCGTCACGCCGATTTTGCGAAACAGGTTATAAACGTGGGTTTTCACTGTGTGCATGCTGACGTTCAGTACTTCAGCCACCTCGGCGTTAGTAGCACCCGTCGCGGTGACACGCAGAATCTGCTTCTCCCGTTTGGTGAGAATTCCGGCAAAGCCTGTCGCATTACGAGGACGCTCACGCGTGCGCTCGATCAGGGCGGCCATGAGTTGTCGAGGTAACCAGAGTTCACCGTCGAAAAGGTTCTCAATGCCTTTGCAAAGTTGGTTGTAGGTTGTACCTGTGTAAAACAGACCATTCAATTTAGGCCAGCTGATAAGCTGTTCAGATGGGTGCTTTTTACTGACATTAAAGACAGCGATACAAGACTCGGCACGCAGGTCATGGAGACGATCGACCAACTCACGAATACGTTCAGGAGCAGCGCTGGTAGAGTCTACCAAGGCTAACATGTGGTCAGCTTCCACTTCCCACGCGTCGCGCCAATGTCGTACATCGATGAGCTGACACTCTATTCCTGTGTTCTGGTGAACATTGCCGATTAAGATAGAGTTTTCGAGGTTCGTCTGACCAAACAGAAGGATTCTACGTTCGATTGCAGATGCTCTCTGGCCCATAAAGTCACTCCTTGTACTCACTCTCTCTGGGGGATTTATCCATGTTGGGTATATCCGTTATACCTGCTCGTTAGTCTACCTCAATAAGACTAAGATTGTAGAGGCTTTTGTTCCCCCGCCACAGAAGACAATCTGTTAGACTGTTGCGCTGATTTTACTAACAAACCGTGATGATCCTGTGAGCCCCGATAACACTGAACAACGAGCTGTGATTTCCCTCGCTTCTCTTTATGCGCTGCGCATGCTCGGCTTGTTTATGGTACTGCCAGTTCTGATGCTGGACGGCCAGGATCTGGCCGGGGCCACGCCTGAATTGCTGGGGCTGGCGATGGGGGTCTACGGACTAACCCAGGCATTGCTACAGATACCTGCAGGTGCTCTTTCCGACCGCATCGGGCGCAAGCCTGTCATCATTGGTGGACTCATTATTTTTGCGATTGGCAGTGTTATCGCTGCCACGTCCGACAACATATACGGCGTTATTCTAGGCCGGGCACTGCAGGGCGGTGGCGCCATTGCCAGCGCGATTATGGCACTCGTTACTGATCTGACCCGTGAAGAACATCGAATGAAAGCCATGGCTTCGATCGGTGCCAGTATCGGTCTCTCGTTTTCGGTAGCCCTGGTTCTGGGGCCATGGCTTGCGGCTCTCGGGGGCCTGCAACTGATATTCGCTGCCACCGCTGTACTGGCAGTTGGTGGTGTACTCGTCACGATATGGGTTATCCCGTCGCAGCCGGCGATTCGCCACAGGGACGCAAATGCAGTCGTTCCGGTCATTGTCGAGCAGCTGAAAAACCGCGAGATGTGGCCTCTGACGCTAGGTGTATTTCTGGTGCACTTACTGATGGTTGCAATATTTGTTGCCATCCCACTGCAACTGGTGGAAGCAGGCCTGGAGCCCACTCAACATAGCTGGCTTTACCTGCCAGTACTGGTGATCTCATTCGTGCTGATGGTGCCCTTCATCATCTTCTCGGAAAAGCGCAAGAAAATGAAAAGTGTTGTGATGGCTGCCGCCGCCGTCATCGCAACGGGTCTCTTTTTGATGAGCGTGGCCAGCGAACTCTGGCACTGGGTAGCCGTACTGCTGCTTTATTTCTGGGGCTTTAATCTGATGGAAGCCAGCCTGCCTTCCTGGCTGAGTAAAATTGCCCCGGCGGGAGCGAAGGGCAGCGCCATGGGAATTTACTCCAGCATGCAGTTCTTCGGAGCATTCTCTGGCGGTGCTTTAGGGGGCTGGATTCTGGCCCAGTACGGAGCAGCAATTCTGTTTGTCGGACTGGGGGCATTGGTGGTACTTTGGGCGCTTATATTGTCCCAGACCAATGCACCGCGTCATCTGGTCAGTGTCCGCCTGCCGGGCAACCGCCACCTTGATGATTCAGTCCTGACCGAGCTTGAAGCTCAGCCCGGGGTTGCTGAAGCGCTTTATCTACCGGCAGAAAACGCGATATACCTGAAAGTCAGTGCAGATGAATTCAGCCACGATGATGCATTGACTCTGATCGAATCCACAGGAGAAAAACATGGCTCGTAGTGTTAACAAAGTTACCCTCATCGGCACCTTGGGTCGCGACCCGGAAGTCCGTTATCTGCCAAACGGCAATGCCGTAGCGAACCTGTCTCTGGCAACGGACGAGAGCTACAACGACAAACAAACTGGTCAGAAAGTTGAACAGACCGAGTGGCACAGACTAACCGTATACGGGCGCTTGGCAGAAATCTGTCAGCAATACCTGAAGAAAGGCTCACGTGCCTATTTCGAAGGGAAATTGCGTACCCGTGAGTGGGAAAAAGATGGGGTGAAACGCTACACCACAGAGATCATCACCAACGAAATGATGATGCTGGATTCCCGCGGTGATTCTATGGGCGGTGCTCCAGGTCAGATGCCGGGCAATATGGCAGGTAACATGGGCGGCGGCATGGGAGGCTACCAACCTTCACCTCAGCAGCCGGCTCAACAGCCTGCACAACAACCGGGTGGCTATCAGCAAGCGCCACAACGACCACAGCAGCCAGCCCAACAACCGGCTCAACGTCCAGCACCGCAACCTACACAGGGTGGCTACGGTAATCAGGGCGGCTATCAGTCGGCGCCTCAACAGGCCCCACAGCAAGCACCACAACAGCAGGCTCCTCAGCCTAGCAACAGTTTCGACGACTTCGACGACGACATCCCATTCTGATCAAACGGGGCTCCTGCCCCGTTTTTTTACCCCCTATAAAAAGACACGTGTCTAGTAAATAGTCATCAGCGACGTAAGCCTGATGTCATTGAGGCCAACTTACACGCGCTCTTTAGACTCTATAATGCCCTGCATTCACTTAGCCCTTTTGGGCATAATAGGCCAAACATAGTCCGATTCAGGTATTCATTTAAGGAACTCCCGAATGTTAACGAAAGAGATCAAGAAACCGACTCCAGCACTGATTCAGTACATACGTATTGCTCTGAAAAATCCGGGTAAGCCGAAGCAGGAACTGGTCTGCGAAGAGCGTGCGCGCTTTTCTCGTAAGAACGTCCGGATCAACCCTTCAGAGCTCGAAGAGTACCGTCGTCAGTGTGGTTTCGAGAAAAGTAAGTATCTGCCGTTTACTTACCCATTCTTGCTGACCTTTCCGTTGCAGAGCGCATTGTTTTTGTCTGACGCCTACCCACATGCCGTGATGGGTCTGGTCCACATTCGCAACATCATCACTCAGCATAAACAGATTCCTGTCGACGCCACACTGGATACCGACTGCACCCTGATTGGCCCTGAAAAAGTCCATAACGGTGAGCTGTTCACTTTCTATACTCGCATGTTCCTGGCGGGTGAACTAGTGTGGGAATGCCGCAGCGTACTGCTGAAGCGTGGTAAGAAAAATCCAGATATGGAGAAGGCTGCGACACTCGATGTCGTTGATAATGCTCAGCGTATCGTCGACTGGGAAGTCCCTGCTCTTACGGGTGTTAAGTACGCCCTACTGGGACGAGACATCAACCCAATTCACCTGTTCCCGTTTACGGCAAAAGCATTTGGGTTCAAACAGCCTATCGCACACGGTATGTGGGCGAAAGCACGAGCTATGGCCTCTATTGAGTCACATATGAAGGGGCGCCCTGCGGAAGTCACCGTGGACTTCAAGTTGCCTATCTTCCTGCCGGGTAAAGCTCAGCTTGGGTTTAACGTAAACGAAGACAGCATCGACTTCGGTCTGACTGATCCGGAAGACGGCAAGCCATACCTCGCAGGACAAGTTAAGTACCTGTAATCCAGAGGGTATTCGACCAGACATAAAAAAACCGGCCCATGGCCGGTTTTTTTATTCGTTCTTGTTGCCTTATGCCATACCGAACAGCACTTCTGCGTTCAGGCCGTGCTTTTCAAACACTTCACGCAGGCGCTTCAGCGCTTCTACCTGAATCTGGCGTACACGCTCACGAGTCAGACCAATCTCGCGACCTACGTCTTCAAGCGTGCTTGGTTCGTAACCGCGTAGACCGAAGCGACGAGAGAGTACTTCGCGCTGCTTTTCTGGCAGTTCTTCAATCCACTGCGACAGGTTGCTCTGAATATCATCGTTCTGCAGTTCTGTGCCCGGATCTTCCATACGCTCGTCGGCGATGGTGTCGAGGATAGACTTATCTGAGTTTGGACCCAGTGGCGTGTCGACCGAGGTAACGCGCTCATTCAGCTTCAGCATGCGCTTAACGTCAGCTACAGGCTTATCGAGCAGTTCTGCAATATCTTCTGCCGTTGGCTCATGATCCAGCTTCTGTGCCAGCTCACGGGCCGCACGAAGATAAACATTCAGCTCTTTTACGACATGAATTGGCAGGCGGATAGTACGCGTCTGGTTCATAATGGCGCGTTCAATCGTCTGACGAATCCACCATGTGGCGTAAGTAGAGAAACGGAAGCCACGCTCTGGATCGAACTTCTCAACTGCGCGGATCAGACCAAGGTTACCTTCTTCGATCAGGTCGAGCAGTGACAAGCCACGGTTTACGTAGCGTCGTGAAATTTTGACTACCAGTCGAAGGTTACTTTCAATCATTCGACGTCGGCCCATTTCGTCGCCTTTCAGTGCAAGGCGAGCGTAGTGGACTTCCTCTTCAGCAGACAACAGCGGAGAGAAACCAATCTCATTGAGATACATCTGGGTGGCGTCCAGGGTCTTTCCTGAAGTGTCAGCGGCAAATCGTTCCTGACCGCTTTCCTCTGCTGCATCCTCCGCTGAGGCTGCTTCCACATCATCAAACACTTCTTCTTCAATAATATCGCGTTGTTGTACTGCCATGTTGAGTCCCACCTTTGGGTTGGTCATCCTGAACCTGAACCGAAACAGGTTTTGTGCCAGAACGACTGTTTACTTTTTATCCACCTCCTTTGCGCTTGGGCAAATACTTCAGTGGATTGACCGGCTTGCCGTTTTCGCGGATCTCAAAGTGAAGTTTCACTTTGTCGGTACCAGTAGACCCTTTTTCGGCAATTTTTCCGCCAGCTTTAACTTCCTGCCCTTCACTGACGGTGATGCGGCTGGCGTGGGCGTATGCACTGAGGAACTTTTCGTTGTGCCGGATGATGACCAGGTTGCCATATCCCCGGAGTCCTGTGCCTGCGTAAACCACTGTTCCCGCCGCTGCTGCCAAAATAGATTCCCCCATTGAACCGGTAAGATCAATCCCCTTGTTGACGGGCTTTTTGGTCGAAAATTGACCAATTATTTTGCCGTCAGATGGCCATTGCCACTCCGAAACCGGCCCATTTGGCACCGCTTTTGGCGAAAACTGACCATTTTTAGGTTTCGCCGGAGGTGGCACTGCTACGGGAACCCTTGGTTTTGACGGGTTTCTGACAGTGGTCACTGGTGCCCTTGATGCCTCGGCGGAGGTGTAGTCGATGTCAATACTTTGACCGGGGTAGATGATGTGTGGGGAAGAAATGGAGTTAGCGTTCGCCAACTCGCGATAGTCCAGTCCGTAGCGCCACGCGATGGAATACAGAGTGTCACCTTCACGGACAAGATGGAAACCTGACGCTGTTTTGTCACGCCCAAACTTCTGATCAACCGAGACGAACCCGCCCCCAGAGGAGCAGGCTGTGACGATTGTTAAGGTCATGACTAATATGACAAGCCGGGCAGTTTTCATAGGTTCTGACAAGTTTACGACTTTTTGACACCCGCAAGTGACGGCTTTCCGCCCTTGTAACGGTTTGCAACCTTTGCGCCTTAGATGCATAAAAATCGTATTTTTTAAGTCCAAAGTATTCTAAAAAATAGGTGGTTTTTTTAATCTGTAGTCACTGTATACAGGAATTCAAACGGAGTTATCAAAGAAAACAAGTGACTAAACGTACGTTCAATTTATTTTCACTCAGAATCTGCCCGACCGAAGCGCTCCAGAGCCAAAACCAGAATGGCCCCACAGAACATCAAAGCAACAGACAGTAACAAAGTATCATCTACTGAAGGGAGGCTCATCTGCTGAACAAACGGCACTTCCTCACCCTTACTGTTGATCCGTGTCGATATCGTTTCTTTCCACGGCCAGACTTTCGCAAGCGATCCGATCATAAACCCCGTCAGCAACGCCAGCATCATTGAGGCGTAATGGCGTAACAACCAGCTCAGTAGGCGGGAAAACAACAACAAGCCCAGGCCAGCACCTGCGGCTACTGTCAGGAGAATGGGTAGATCGAAAGCTTTGACGGCCCCGATCACAGGTGCATACAGCCCCATCAACAACAGAATAAAGCTACCGGAAATACCCGGCAGGATCATCGCACAGATAGCGATACTGCCAGCAAGGAAGAGTATCGGCAGTGTGGCTGTCGTTTCGGTCGGTGAAGCCAGACTGATTCCCGCTGCGACCACCACTCCGGCCAACAGCAATCCGCACTCCTGCCATCGCCACTGAGGGATGGTCCGGGCTATATGTATGCTCGAAGCGATGATAAGACCAAAGAAAAAAGACCAAAGAAGAACGGGATGCTCAGCCAGCAGGTAATGAATAATTTTTGCGAGACTGATGATCGCCGTCAGGATTCCCGCCCCCAGCGTGATAAGGAAGGTAGCGTCGATGTGTTCCCATACAGCACGGAAACCATCACGACGCCAAACCCTCACTGCCTCCACGTTAACACTGGAGATAGCATCAAGAAGTCGAGCATAAATTCCAGTAATAAAGGCTATGGTTCCGCCGGAGACTCCCGGGACGACGTCCGCCGATCCCATTGCCAACCCTTTGAGGAAAGTTTTCAAGTGTTCCATTCTGTCTCCGCGAACAACGTGCTTTATATATAAAAAAGGACGCGAAAGCGTCCTTGGGTTCCTTTATTTAGTTTTGGACGCCCGGCAAAAAGGGAACAAAACGCACACTTTCCAGCGTTTTGCGGGCGAAATGGTCCCCTCGACGGGTGATCAATACCAACTTCTGTTCTTTGCCCCCAACCGGAATCACCATCCGACCGCCGTCTGCGAGCTGAGCCAACAGCGACTCAGGCACTTCTTCGGGAGCCGCGGCGGCAAGGATGCCATCGTAAGGTCCATGTTCAGGCCATCCCCAAGTGCCATCGGAGAGTGTCGCACGCACATTGTCGTATCCCAGACTCTGTAAACGTTCGACAGCGCGGTGATGCAGGGGTTCGATACGCTCCACACTATAAAGAGTGCGCACAAGAGGGCTCAACACAGCCGTCTGATAGCCAGAACCAGTGCCAATCTCAAGAACACGTTCAAGCGGACCGTTAGCCAGCAATGTCTCAGTCATGCGGGCAACGGTGTACGGTTGACTGATTGTCTGGCCGTGACCAATAGGAAGCGCTGTATCTTCGTAGGCACGATGCGCTAATGCTTCATCAATAAATAAATGACGGGGGGTCGTCGCTATGACATTCAACACTTCTTCGTTGCGGATGCCTGCTTCTTTCAATCGCTGCACCAGCCTGTTGCGGGTACGCTGCGACGTCATACCAATGCCGGATAAATAATGCTCGTTCAACTGGCTTCCTACCTATTTATCAGCAAAGTGCTCGGTCATGGGCACCAGCATGCTGTGCAGCGTCATATCAATCTGGATCGGTGTAATCGATACCCGCCCCTGCTCAATGGCGTGAAAATCCGTTCCCGGACCGGCATCTGCAACTTCGCCAGCGGTTGAGATCCACAGTAGTTCCTTGCCGCGAGGGTTAGTCACTTTGACTGGATTTTCGGCTTTATGCCTGTGTCCAAGGCGCGTTACCTCAATCCCCGTAAGCTGATCGTATGGAAGATCCGGAACATTCACATTGATCACTGCATTGCGGGGTAATGCCATAGAGACCAGTTTCGGTAACAACTCCACCAGCACCTGACCGGCAGTCGCAAAATGCTGCTTGCCGCATAAAGAAATAGCGATCGGTGTCTTACCCAGAAAACGTCCTTCGGTCGCTGCCGCGACGGTACCGCTATACAAGACATCATCCCCGAGGTTGGCACCACTGTTTATCCCCGCGATAACCCGTTCGCATTCATCACGATGGAATTCATTCAAGGCCAGATGTACAGCGTCGGTAGGCGTACCGTCAACACTGGCAAAGCCGTTGTCGTGATGGATAACCTGTAACGGACGATCGAGGGTCAGGGAGTTACTTGCTCCGCTGCGATCTCGGTCAGGGGCACTGACGCGAATATCATAGCCAGCTGCAGTCAGTGTTTCTGCCAGCATTTTCAGGCCCGGCGCGTGGACGCCATCGTCATTGGAAAGCAGGAATGTCATTGGGGTACGTACCTTTCGGGTTCGGTCGTTTCGACGCACTCTCGAATCAGTGATGTCGCATAATAACCGGCCGGCAGGGAAAATGTGAGACGTAATTGTGATGTTTCTGGCCATGACCAGAGAAGATTCTCAGGGACGGCTGCTAATGCCCGGCGGTCCTGATTCAAACCCGAAAACTCCAGCCCTTCGCACAAGCCAGCGTGCTGACCGGCAATGGCGTCTTCGATGCTTAATGCCTCGTCCTGAGTCGTAGGTCGACCCCGCCCCCACATGGGTCCGGTTGCTACCCCCTGCTCGTCCAGAACATCACCCGGAATCTGCTTTCCCCAGAGCTGATTCTGGATTCGGTAGGCCAGAACCTCGTTAAAAATAAACGACCGAACAGCCGACAAATAAATGCCTTTCTTCTTTTTATTCCGAACCCGGATTTCCCGATTCAGCATCGCGTATCCATTAGCGACGTTGTCCCCTGCCTGACCGAAACGCTGGGGGCCGAAATAATTCGGAACGCCGTGCTCTTTAATTTGTGTAAGGTTGTGCTCGATCAGTGCCCGGTCGCCTTCGACTTCGCGCAGTAAAATATCGAAGTGATTCCCCATCAAATCGCCGGGGCGTAATTTTTTAATATGACGGGCCTGACTGTGAATTTTAAACTCAGGGTGATTCAACGAAGTGAAATCAGGCTCTTGCGTTTTGGGCATCCAGACGCTGAACCACTGACGTGTAATGGCATACCGGTCTTTTAGTCCGGCGTAACCTACATCCAGCTCGCGTACGCCGGCGAATTCGGCAATCTGTGCCGCAACATATTGGGTATTAGCGCCGTTTTTTTCTACGTCCAGCCAGACGTGTTCGCCTTCCCCAGACGGTAACCCTAAAGGGATTTCTGTTACGACAAAATCAGCGTTGTGTTCTTTTAATACTGCGGTTGCACCGGTTTCCTGATACGCCGAGGGCCAGGAAGGCAAAGTAGTGTATGAGGTCACGCTGATTGTCCGTTAGTGACTAACAGGGCAACTGCATGAGCCGATATGCCTTCTTTGCGTCCGACGTAACCCAGCTTCTCAGTCGTAGTGGCTTTCACGTTAACGTCGTCCATACGAACCTGAAGATCTGCGGCAATGGCGGCACGCATGTCATCGATATGGGGCGCCATCTTCGGTGCCTGCGCAATAATCGTGAGATCAACGTTGCCGACCTGATACCCTTTATCGGCAACCAGAGAAACTATGTGTCGCAGGAGCATCCGGCTGTCGGCACCCTTCCATTCTTCATCGGTATCCGGGAAGTGCTTACCTATGTCTCCGAGAGCAGCTGCGCCAAGGATGGCATCCGACAACGCATGCAGTGCGACATCGCCATCAGAGTGTGCTTTTAATCCTTGTGTGTGTGGAATTTTCACACCACCCAAGGTCACAAAATCGCCTTCTTCAAAAGCATGTACATCAAAACCGTGTCCGATACGCATGTCGTTTCCTGGTTTAATTCTGATTCAAAAATAGTTCGGCCAACGCCAGGTCTTCCGGACGTGTCACTTTGATATTGTCAGCACGCCCCGCAATAAGCCGGGGTTTTCCGCCCGCATGCTCGATGGCAGATGCTTCGTCCGTCACTTCAAAACCGTCGTTGAGTGCCTTTTCCAGTGCTTCCCGTAATTCACGATAACGGAAAACCTGTGGTGTCAGTGCATGCCAGAGTTGCTCGCGCTCAACCGTGTGTTCAATCGATACCGAGCCGTCTGCCTGGCGCATTCCGCGCTTCATCGTGTCCCGCGTAGGCGAGGCCAGAATCGCGCCGGAGTTTCCTAACCCAGCAAACAGAAGATCGAGATCAGAGTGCCGTAAACATGGACGCGCGATATCGTGTACTGCAACCCAGTCCCGTTCATCCGCGACGCCTTCGAGCGCATGCAGGCCATTCAGTACAGAATGGCAGCGTTCATTGCCACCCACCGCGCGCAGAATGTCAGGGTGATGAGCGTGCTCACTCTCGGGCCAGTATGGGTCCGACTCAGACAACACAACAACGGCTTTCCCGATTTTCGGATAGGAAAGAATACAGTCGAGGGTGTGATCGAGCAGGAAACGGCCCTTTAAAGGAAGGTATTGCTTTGGTCTGTCTGCCTGCATACGGCTACCGACACCCGCCGCGGGTAAAATCGCCCAAATGGATTCGGTCATGACTCAGGCTCAGCAAATAATACGAAGGTTTCTCCCTCTTTGACCAAGCCAAGCTGCTCTCGCGCGGTTTCCTCTAGCAGTGCATCACCGCTTCGCAGATCTTTTACGTCATTCATCAAAGCGTGGTTCTGTTCCGCATGCTCTTCATTGGATGCCTGCAATGATTGGATCTGGCGCTCGAGTGCTTTGTTGGCGATGACACCGCTGTCATCGAACCACAGGCGATACTGAAGAATCAGTAAAAGAATGACTGCAACAACAGTCCAGAGATGTGCGGCCCGGATCGCCATCAGCATCGTGCTCCGAATCGGGAGAGGGGTCAGATAAGAATTGACCACATAGTAAACCAGCCGTAGCGCTTAACCAAATGCAGATACGAAAAAGCGGACAATGTGCCCGCTTTCCCAGTCAGTTCCGGTCATATCGACCAGCCCGAACTACTCATTACTCCATACCGCTTCCGCGCGTGTCATCGAGCAGTAATGCCTCGAGTCCGGAGCTGTCGCCAATGGCGATCGCTGTCTTTACATCACCCGCAGCAAAACCGAGAGCGTCAGTACCACTGATCGCCGGGCTGGTTGTGCCGTCTGCGGCAATATCAACAGTGTAGGTCGCGGGCGCCAGAGCAACATAACCTGTGTCCTGCCCCTGCTCTACGTCTGGGAACGTTGGAGAGGCAGGCTGAGTTGTACCGTTCTCGTAAACGAAAATATCCACCGGATCAGCGGCTGTACTGGATGAGCCATGAACAAGGCGGACATAACCCTGAGTCATATCCGTTGCTTCGCGCACGTCGGTTAATACAATCAACTCCGCCTCGGTCACAGCATTTGAGTCACCAGATGCAATCACTGTATATGACTCACCACGCTCGAGGGTGAGGTCACCGCTCAAGTTCGCCAAGGTAGCACCTAACCCTTGCGTACCTTCCGCATCGGCGGAAATAGCAACGCTGACGGTACCCGGCTCCAGAACGGTATAACCATTCACGGTTTTGTATACAAATCCGTCGATAAAGAGCTCGCCGTTCGCAAATACGTCTACGTCAATGTCATCGACCGCATGCACAACTCGCAACTCAGCACTGAAGTCCAATACAGTTGATGCTCCGGTTGCCGACCAGGCGATCAGCGATACAGGAGAACGCCCTTTGTTGCTATTAACGGCAACTAACGCGACATCACCAGAGACGGGAACCGTACCGGAGTTGTAAACCACTTCATCGGATTCATCGCCAGCAACGCGAATCTGATAATCACCGGCTGCTACCCCTTCGAGCGTCGCGTCAGCTTCGAAAGGAACGGCGTCCAGTGTTGGTTCACCCAGTTCAGCGTCTGGCGCAGTAACGTAAACATCGACATCAGATGCAGCGGTTGCCGCGTGTACGACCGTCACGTCAGCGTCGTCGTCAAAGAAGTTGTCTGTGTCATCAATCAGTTTGACATCGAGATCGGCCAGATCGTTGATAGCAATTGCTGAGTAGTAGCCATCGTCCATCAGGTCTGTTTCTACACTGAACGCCACGGTGTCAGTGCCCGCAACGAGAATATCTACCTTAGTCGCGCCATCATCGATACGGAGGTAACCCGAGCCCTGCTGGAAGCTCACGTTCTGTAAAACGACCTCATCGTTAACAGCAACGTCTACTGCGGGTGCGTCGGCTGAGGCATGCAGTACGCGCAGGTACGCCTTGCCGTCGTCATTATCGTCTCCCCCACATGCAGCCAGTGAAGCTGCGATAGCAGTGAGAGCAAAGGGCTTGATGTATTTCATGATATCTCCTGATTGGTTATGACGTGCTCATGTACAATACATATACAATATATATACACATAAGTTCACAAAGATAGAGGGGAGCGGTCTGTCTTGACAATTGATTACATATCAAACGACAAATCATCACGGCTCGAATTAAGGACAAGCATGAGGACGGCATAGGAGAAGCGCACGGAAGTGTGAGCGGTTGACGTTAAGGGCAGTCTCTGAAATTCTGTTACTCCTAAACCGGAGAAGCTATGTTTCGACAGGTACTGTGTTGCTTATTGATGACGTCTTTGTGCCTGCCCGCTGTGGCGGGAGGCATGGGCTCGTCTGTACAAAACGCTGCACATACAACACTGTCGATCGCACAAACTTCGCACGACGTAGCTATTACAGACGCAGCTATAAAATACGTAGCCACGGACTCAGGGAGTGATTGCCATCAAGAAGAAGTGCTGTCAGCTTTCAATCATGACTCAACTCGCTCCACCGAGGACAATGCTCATGACTGTTGCGATATCGAAAGCACTGACTGCGAGCGGCCCTGCCATCAGGCGCACACTTTCTCTGCAGTGGCACTGACTCAAACCCGCGAAGCGTTGAGTTTCCGTCCCGTTCGTGTGCATTTGCAGATAGTCGTAGCGGCTACCCCTGCACATAAAAACCAACCAGATCGCCCTCCGAGATTCGTTTCCTGACCTCAGTCCACTACTGACTTAACTACAGGAAATTACGATGAATAAGCTCTTATTACCGGCGTTGTCGCGCCGACGCTTTGTCACGGGCGCCGCAGGTAGCGCCCTACTTTTGGGAAGCGGCCTGCCCGTTCGCGCTGCACAAAACAGCTCTGCCCCTTTTCAGGTTCCTGAACTGCGGGGACGTGAATTTAACCTCACCATCGGATTGCAGGGCGTCAACTTCACCGGCAAAGACCGCTTGGCCACCACAGTAAACCAATCATTACCCGCACCGGTATTACGCTGGAAAGAGGGCGAACGGGTACGAATTAATGTGACCAACACTCTATCGCACACCAGCTCTATCCACTGGCACGGCATTATTTTGCCGAGCAATATGGACGGTGTGCCGGGATTCAGCTTCGACGGTATTGCCCCCGGTGAAACCTTTACCTACGAATTTGACCTGAACCAGTCGGGCACCTACTGGTATCACAGTCACTCGGGATTTCAGGAACAAACGGGCTTATACGGAGCCATGGTGATCGAGCCCAAAGACCCAGATCCGGTGGTGTACGACCGGGATTACGTTGTGATGCTGTCGGACTGGAGTGACGAGCATCCGAGCGACGTCTATGCCACGCTGAAAAAGATGGGTCATTACTACAACACCCGCGAACGCACCGTCGGCGACCTCTGGCAGGACGTGAAAAACAAAGGGCTAAGTGCCACCTGGAAAGATCGCCAGATGTGGAATCAGATGCGCATGTCAGACCGGGATATTTCCGACGTCACGGGCATGACCTATACCTACCTGATGAACGGTCAGACACCCGACGAAAACTGGACTGCGTTATTTAACGCCGGCGAAAAAATTCGCCTGCGTTTTGTGAATGCAGGCGCCATGACCTTATTTGATGTGCGCATTCCCGGATTAAAAATGACGGTGGTCGCCTCCGACGGCCAGAATATTCAACCGGTTACGGTGGATGAATTCCGCATTGGCAGCGCCGAAACCTACGATGTGATTGTTGAACCTGAGGCAGACAAGGCCTACACCATTTTTGCCCAAACGATCGATCGCAGTGGCTACGCCTGTGGTCGACTGACGGCCGATACGGCACTCACCGCAGAGGTGCCTGAGATGGATTACGCGCCGGTACTTGGACACATGGACATGGGGATGGATCATTCTCAGCATTCCGGTATGGACCACTCTCGGCATTCCGGTATCGATCACTCTCAGCATTCCGGTATGGATCATTCTCAGCACTCCGGTATGGATCACTCCCAGCATTCCGGTATGGATCATTCCCAACATGCCGGTATGGATCACACTCAGCACTCTGGCATGGATCACTCTCAACATTCGGGTATGGATCTAGCACACACTGGCTTAACTAAAGCAGGCATGGGCAGTAACGCAGACATCGTGCACAAAGACAGTGAAAAGGGTCCTCAAGTGGACATGCAAACCGAGATGCCGGTCAGTGGCCTCGATGACCCGGGCATTGGCCTGCGCGACCACGACACGCGCTATGGCCGCCGGGTACTGCGTTACAGCGATATTAAAAATCTGACCCCGACGCTCGATAAACGCGAACCCGGACGCGAGATACAACTGCACCTCACCGGCAATATGCACCGTTATATCTGGTCGATGGATGGCATTCCCTTCGCAGATGCAGAGCCACTCATTCTAAATTACGGCGAGCGCGTGCGCATTACGCTGGTCAACGACACCATGATGACCCACCCGATTCACTTACATGGTTTATGGAGCGAGCTGGAAACCGGCGACCCGGAATATATTCCACGTAAACACACCATCCTCGTGCAGCCGGGTAAGAAAATCAGCTATCTGGTGACCGCAGACGCAGAAGGCCGCTGGGCGTACCACTGCCACCTGCTCTACCACATGGCGGGCATGTTCCGGGAGGTGCGGGTTGTAAAAGCGGACACCGATCAACACGGTATGCACTCAGACCATATGATGCATTCGAACCACAACATGCACGGAGGTCACTGATGAAAAATTTACTTCTTTCTGCAGGGGCTATCCCTCTTACTAGCGCTCTGGCAATCGGACTAACCCCTCAGGCACATGCGATGGGCGACTATGACCCTGAGGTTCTGAAAGTCACCGGCGACCAGCTTGAATATCGTTTTCACGACGATGAAAAGACGCAAGTCTTTGAGGGTGATATCACCTACGGCAACTCGTTCGATAAATTCCGTTTGAAAGCCGATGTTGAACGCCATCGTGGCGAAACCGAAGAGCTGAACCTACAGGCACTGTGGCTACATGCCATCAGCCCATACTGGGACCTGCAATTGGGCCTAAGCCGGGATATTCATCCTGATCCTGTGCGTAATCGTCTCGTGATTGGGTTCGATGGACTGGCACCGTATTTTCTCGAAACCGATGCCAGCCTGCTGATCGATAAGGATGGCCGTACCAGCTTGAGCGTCACCGCAGAGCAGGAATTGATGTTGTCGCAAAAGCTGGTGCTGTCGCCAGAACTTAGCGTCAAAGCCCACAGCAGTACCAGTGACACCTACGGTGAAGGCAAAGGTCTTGCGAACATCGGCGTGGGCCTACGGCTGAAATACGAAATCGTACGGGAATTCGCCCCCTATGTTGGAGCGGTGTGGAGTCGGAGTTTCGGTGACAGTGCCGACATAATTGGCGAGGAAGGAGGCGATATCCAATCGACGCAGTGGGTGGCAGGAGTAAGTTTCTGGTTCTGAGCTTCCGGCTCTTAACTAAAGCGCCTCTTACCGAGGCGCTACTTGCTTGCCATTGTAATATCGGAAACGAGCGTCACGGGCATCACTTCTGATATCGTCATCGATTTCCATAACGACTTCGAAGGTGCTGACATCGGCACCTTCTACCTCGTGAATCTGACTATCAGGCAGATAAAAGACTCGATGATCGTCTCTATAATATCCATTGTCGATTCTTCGGAAACTTGAAGAATCTGCAGTAGTATCGGTTACTTCAGCACGCACATAAAACCGGTATTTATCATGCGCTAACCAGCTATTCAGTGGCGTAAATGACTGAGCATCTGCGTCTTCGACGAGAGCGCCCCCGTGATAAATATTCCCCTCACAACGCGCCCATGGCCTTTGAAATTCATCAAAAAATTCGAGTTTACTTCGGATACATCCGGGTAAAACCGTATCCCCGTAGATGACCGTTTCACCGCTAGCGACATAGTCACGGCTCCTGCTGAGATCATTCAACGCCTCAAGAGGTCCGCCAGGAGCCCCCTCGATAACCTCCCCACGGTAATACGTGTGCTTATTATCCCAGGCGTGGTACGCAAAGAAGTAACTCAGGTCGCCCTTGAACATATCAAACGACTCAGCATCAGCTTCAACTATGGGTTTGGCATTAAAATATGCGGTGCTCCTGACTACGGAGTAGCCCTCGTTCTGAATCCCTTGAAGAAGATTAGAAATATTGCGGAACATGCCTGCATTAAACGTGATAAACAGCGCCAGACAGCCAATCAGAAAATAACCGCTGGCCAGCCCCCAGAAGGACTTCCCAGCGAGACTCAGCAGCCCAAACATCCAGATTGGATACGACATATAGACCAGAAGCTGAATCATCCAGTCCAGACGATTAGAAGCACCGCACCAGGGCCACCCATGCCCATAATGGATGCGATCCACACCATAGGCCAGAGCATAAGCGCAAACGTAACCAGGATATTTCCGAGCAACCCCATACCTTACCAGCCCCACTCACTGGATGAAGTGGAAGATGTGTCCTCAACGACGGTTTTACCTTCGCTGTCGATTTCTTTTTCTTTACGCTTCGATGGATAGAAACCCAGAGGTGGAAGCTCTGACTCAGAGACGCCTTGGGTTGGGATAATTTGAATGCGGGAAAGATAATCAATAAAGAACGGCATCAGGTGTTCCTTCAGGCCTTGTGGCGGAAAAGTGTCGTGGGGCCAGCAGGACTTCGCTGAAAAGATGACAATTAACACCAGGTTATCAGACAGTTCCGTAATTGCATTCTCCCACTGCCCATAAAGACCGGATGCAGCATAAGCCCACGAACGTCCATTTACACTTAAAAGGGAGAAATCATCCGCCTTCCTAGGAGTCAGATCATCTTCCTCCCGGTCGTCACTGGATTTCCAACGCTCATAAAATTTTAGTGAATTATTACAGAGATCTTTAGAACCTGCCCACTTACAGCTCTCCATAAACAACTCAGATTTCGACCATATCTGAATATTTATCGGACACAACCAATTAGGGTGCTCTTTCATCAAATCATCATTGAGAAGAGCAAATCTAGTACATAAGGGAGCAATCTCCCCCGTATAGTCGGGATTGTAAATCAAGCCCTGATCAATCCCCTCAAAGTGAAAGACATACTTATCGGTATACCTCGCCTCATCTTCACAATGAAAAATCAACCGATCATCATTTACCTGAATACAATATGTCGCTGTATTCTCAGTGAGTGTTACTTCAGGATAGTTCATAGTTCTTGCTCCTTAATCTCACTCAGAGTTCGCTAAGCGCCAAGAAGCCATCCAGACCACGCAATAAATCAGCAAAGGTAATATTTGGGTTTTTCATCTTTATTAAACTTGTACTGAAAGACTGACTTGGTTCTGCCGCCATCATTACAGGGAAAGACGCACCTGATATTAGAAATCTCGCAGGCATAAACAGCAAATCCTTGAGGGTCTTCACTCAAAGACCGCAACTCTGGATACTGCTTTATTTTATTAGAACCGGAATTCACAAGGAATATCCCTAGACACAGTAATCATATAGCTAAACCTCCGGTTCCTCATTAAAGCGTACCAATTCTCTCGCCAGAACGATAGCGGGAATGACTATCATGTGCATCACTCGTAATATTGTTGCTTTCTTCATCGACGACTTCAAAGGTAGTGACATCAGCACCTCGAACCTCATAAATATTGTTAGCGTCGACATAATAAATACGATGTTCATCGCGATAATACCGTTCTCCAATCATCTTGAAACTCGATGCATCTACAGTAATTTTAGCTTCCTCAGCACCAGCGTATAACCGGTCTTTATCATACCCCAACACACTATTCAGTTGCTGGAATGATGGGGCATCTGCCCCTTCTACTTTCTGACCCAAGTAATAGATATTTTCTCCACATCGGGCCCAAGAGCTTGTGATATCGTGGAAAAACTGAAGCTTACTTCGCGTGCAATCACTTAAAATTCTATCCTGAAAAATAACCATGTCGTCACTAACAACGTAATCACGGCTCCAACCGAGATCATCCAAGGCCTCAAGAGGGCCTCCACGCGATCCTTCGACTACGCGCCCACGATAATAGACGTACTGATTATCCCATGCATACTCATAAAATGATCTACCCAAGTCACCAGTAAAAGTATCAAACGAACCGGCATCAGCAAACAATATGGGTTTCGCATTGAAGTAGGCATTATTGTTCGCAACAGAGTACCCACTATTATTAATCCCTCTAGCGAGGTTATAGGCATATCGAATCATATCTGCATTGAGTACGGCGAATATAATCAAGAATCCTATAAGAAAATAAGCCGGACTCGTCCACCAAAACGATTTACCAGATAAAATTAGCCAAATGAAGATCCAGATTGGGTAAGAAAGCATAATCAAAAGCTGAATGATCCACCGAAGGCTATTTGACGCGCCTGGCCCTCCCATCCCCATAGCAGCACCTATCCACAGCCCCCACCATAAGAGTAACACCCAAGTTACAAAAATATTCCCTAACAACCCCATAACTTACTAGCTCCCATTACTCGATGAGCCTAATGACTCTTCCTCAACGACGAAATTACCATCACTATCGATTTCTTTTTCTTCCTGCTGCAACGGATAAAAACCGAGCGGTGAAAGGTCTGCTTAGATTCTTCGACCATTTTCCTGATTCGGCATTAAAAAGAGGTAATCGGTATAGGGCGTGGCGGCCATTCTGCTTCCTTTGCAATGCAGTTCCTTTAATGGCCGTTAGAATAAACGATTGATCTGTTAAATCAATCAATACAGGCCAGACCTGAGACTCACTTCCGCGGCGGAATTGCGTAACTGCCAACAGCACGTGCAACCGGTTCCTGGTCGCCTTCTGAGTACATCGAGACCTCTCCCACCACTAATGCCTTACCCACTTTCATAAGCGTGCATTCTGCAATTATGTCCCGGTCCGAGACTGGCTTACGCAGGAAGTTAAAGTTGAGACTTGTAGTAACCGCCATGGCAACGAGACCGAGCTCTCCCAGAATGGCGACATAGAGTGCCGCATCTGCGACTTCCATCAACACGGGTCCGGATACGGTTCCACCAGGCCTGAGGTGGGCCTCAGTTATACGCTTTCGAATGGTTGCACGGCGATTGCCGACCTCTTCGATCAGGAAATCTGCCTGAGTGAATTCAGTCGCA
This sequence comes from Thalassolituus sp., assembly GCA_006212115.1. Taxonomy (GTDB): domain Bacteria; phylum Pseudomonadota; class Gammaproteobacteria; order Pseudomonadales; family Oceanobacteraceae; genus Thalassolituus. The sequence continues at coordinate 58,440 of PDUK01000014.1, forward strand.
AAAAAGTGTTCCAGCTCTGACTTAGTCGCCATCTGATTGTCTCTCTCTCGTAAACATATCAATCCAGCCGCAGCACTGGCCGCCGCGGTTCTGTCACCCTAACATTGTAAATAAGAGGAAAAAAAGGAGTCCGTTGTGGGTACGCTACTTAAAGGCAAGACTAAAGATCTGGATGGATTCAGTGTGACCCGTATTCTGCCTCATGCGGAAAAACGTATGGTGGGGCCCTTTGTGTTTCTGGATCACATGGGGCCAGCTGACTTTGCTGCAGGAGAGGGAATTGACGTTCGCCCACACCCTCATATTGGCCTGGCTACCCTGACGTATCTGACCGAGGGCTCCATCCTGCATCGCGATAGCCTTGGGAACAACCTTGAGATCTTGCCCGGAGATGTAAACTGGATGACGGCTGGGCGAGGAATTGTTCACTCCGAACGAGAAACACACGAAACCAAGGCGAATCAACATCAGTTGAATGGCCTGCAATGCTGGATCGCACTGCCGGAGCAGTTTGCAGAAATTGAGCCTGCCTTTGCGCATCACAAAAAATGCCAGCTTCCGCAGTTCAATAAAGAAGGTGTATTCGCTCGCCTGATCGCTGGAGACGCGCTGGGCATGACGTCTCCCATCCGAACCTACTCACCGATGTTTTTTCTGGATGTCATCCTAAGTGCCGGCAGTCGCTTTACCCGTCCTAACCAAGATCAGGAATGTGCCCTGTATGTTCTTGAAGGCAACGTCGACGTGAATTCTGAGCTCTATGAAAAAGGCGATTTCGTATTACTCGATGCCGATGATGTAGTGGCAAGCCGTTCGTTCTCGCGTGTGGTGTTTCTGGGAGGTGAGCAATGGCCGAAGACACCACATATGTACTGGAATTTCGTGTCTTTCAGCAAAGAGCGAATCGAACAGGCCAAGCGTGACTGGCAGGAGGGGCGTTTCCCCGATATTCCGGGAGACAATCAGGAGTTCACTCCTCTTCCATAAATGTACTGATCTGGACCGAGCCGAGCCAAATCACCGAACCTGGGCAACGATGCGCTATCGGTTAACGATAGCGCCACGTCTTTATGCTTCCGTTTTGAGCTTATCCCTTACTGCCATCAGTACCTTACCGAAGTTGTTCTTACCGCGCATATCACGGCCACTCCCCCAGAAGTAGTCATAACCGCTCAGTTCAGCGATACGTAACTCTCCAGTACTCAGAAGTTGCTCGGCTATTTCAGGGTGAGTCTTACACTTAATATAAGTCCCGCGGGTCATCACAACGGTGCTGGTTTTCTTCCAGTCCTTCCGGCGCTTTGCTCTCCGACTCTTCCCAAGCTTCGCAGCTTCTGCAGCGCTAGCACACTCACGAATCTTATTTCTGTGTGCCTCATCCTCAAACTTCATCGCTTGATAGTAATGCTCTACGCTCGGCCACTGAGCGCCATCCAGTTCGAACGAGAACATCGCATAAGATGACAGAGGCTGCTCAGTATCTGCGCGATTAAGAGTAAAGAGTTCTTCATTTTTGTGTTCAAACAGCATGGCGATACCCAACTAAGATTCAGCCCCTAATCTACCAGACTCACCATCAGGTTGTTGATTTTCTGACTACCTATGGCTGATCTGACGACGCATCCGAAGCCGGTTTTTCTCCCATATAGCAACTTGGTCAAACAGGACGCTATCGACTAGGCTTACATAGCCTTATCTGTAAAGTGGTTATTATGAACCCGGAACATTCGACCAAGACACAGCCGAGTTACCCGTACTCCCTGATCTCCAACCCTATGGACTGGAAAGCGATTGATCGCTTCATCTTACTCGCCAGCCTGGTCCTGCTTGCCCCAACATCCTTTGGCATCACTATGTGGATGGCGTATGCCATGGTGCCGGAATGGCTGAACCCTACTCTCGTACACTGGCTGAGCGGTCTCTACATACTTCACATCTTGCTGATGTCCGGTTTCATCATGACTGCCTTAAAGTTACGACGGTACACTCACGACTGGCCGCTATTCGAAAACATGATCATCGCCAGCTTCCTGATAGTGGTGCTTACAACAGGGTATGTCACCGGTACCTACCTGTCGGAGGCACTTCTTATTATCTTCCTCGGCGTCATCATTACCTGCACCCTGGCCGACGTAAACAAGATACGCTTCTGCTTCTGGATCGTCGTTCCCGTGCTGGTACTGATGTCGATTGCCGATCTGACAAACCTACTGCCACACGCCATGCTTCTTGAGCGCTCGCCGATTGCACCAGACGGGCGGCCTCTAGACGGCTGGATGGCCGTTAGAATGACGGTAGCCGCCATACTGGCACCTCTGATCTACCTCTGTATTCTGGCTATGAAACGCTGGACCGAGCGCGAAAACCTGTATCAGGAAATGTCGACCATCGATGGTCTAACCCGACTCGCCAATCGCAATTTCCTGATCAGTCGCGGACAAGAAGAAATTCAACGAGCACGTGCGACCGAATCAACCAGCATGCCCCCCCTGTCGTGCATCATGATTGATCTCGACCACTTCAAACAAATTAACGACAGCTGGGGGCACCATGCTGGTGATCAGGTGTTAGTGGCTGCCTCTAAAATTATGATGGAGAGTGCTCGTCCCAACGACGAAGTTGGCCGCTACGGTGGTGAGGAGTTTGCAGTACTTCTGCCCGGTACCACGCTATTGCAAGCCAAGCTCATCGCAGAACGCATGCGAGTGCGTATCAGCAAAATGGAAGTCGATGTCGATGGAAACCGTATTCACGTTACCGCAAGCTTTGGTGTGGCCTGCTACCCTTCACCCGACGTCGAAGCCATGAGTGACCTCCTGAAAACCGCGGATCACGCACTTTACGAAGCAAAAGAGAACGGACGTAACCAAGTAGTTCTGGCTCAATCAACAAGTAGTTGACGCCAAGTTACGCAAAACCCGTCACAATTCTAGATACTGCCTTCACACAATGTCACTAAGTGAGAGGCAGTTAGCCTTACCCCTCCCGCCAGAATGCTATCTATACAGTACAGAACATCGAACAAGGCAATATTATGTGCTGTGTAAAAAAGTTAAGCAGGAAATGCACACCGAACCCCATGGACTGGCAGGCTATTGATCGCTTTATTCTGCTTGCCGGCCTGGTCCTGCTCGCCCCTGTTGGTTTTGGGGCAGCACTCCTTGTCGCCAACGATATGGCACCCGAACACATCAACCAGATGTATGTACCTGGACTGCTGTGGCTCTACAGTCTTCACATCATCTTACTCGGCACTATGATTGGTCTCGCTTTTCAGCGCCGCAAATACGACAGTGACTGGCCCGCTTTCGAAAACACTATTATCGCCAGCTACATCGTCACCATACTTACCAGTGCATTCTTAACAGGCAGCCACTACGGCGAAGGTTTGTTGCTTATCTTTCTTGGCGTGAACATTACCGGAACACTCGCCAGCGTAAATAAAATCCGCTTTTCCTACTGGATTGTTGTACCGATTCTGTTGGCCATGGGCATTGCCGATCACATACAAGCGATTCCTCATGCCCCACTCTTAGTGCAACCAATGACAGAAGCGGACGGGCGTCCTCTGTTCGGATGGTTAATCGTGCGGGACATCATCGTGGTAATCCTATCCTTCCTGATCTATCTCTGTATTCTGGCTATGAAGCGCTGGACTGAGCGAGAGAATCTGTACCTCGAAATGTCGACGACAGACGGCCTGACCCGCTTATCCAACCGTAACTTCTTCATCAATCGCGGACAAGAAGAGATCGATCGTACTCGTGAACAAACACTGAAGTCAGCCTCTACGCTCGCTTGCATCATGATTGACCTCGACCACTTCAAAAAGATAAATGACACATGGGGGCACCACGCGGGTGACCAGGTACTGGTAGCGGCATCAAAAGTTATGCTGAAAAATGCTCGAAATACCGACGAAGTGGGACGCTACGGTGGCGAAGAATTTGCCATGCTGCTCCCTGCGACCAGTCTGAAAAAAGCTGCCCATATTGCAGAGAGACTGCGCAGAAAAATCAGTGATATGAACGTTATCGTAGACGGCAACAGCATTGACGTTACAGCAAGCTTCGGAGTCGCCTGCTTCCCAACGTCCGATGTAGACAGCATGGAAGACCTGTTGAAAGCAGCAGACAAAGCATTGTACGAAGCCAAAGAAACCGGCAGAAATAAAGTGGTAACAGCAGCATCAACTGGCTTCGCTTAAGAAGCCAGTGAAGTCAGATAAATGGTTATCAAGAACCGATATAACAATATCGAGATTCAGCTTCTGGTAATCATGAACAGCGACGTTCCTGAGACCAACCATTTTTTGCATACGCAAAGATATATCCGAGGTGATATATCCGCTTCGCTCAAGCAAAGCAAAACTGTCCCGCGCAGACTGTGGAACTCCCAGACGGTGCTGATGAACAAGATGATTAGCCACATCGATGCACGCCTCACAGGCGCGCTGCAAGTTCAGAAGTACCGAATCCTGTTTTGTGTAGCTGCCACGCAACGTCTGTTCATCGACGTATTCTTCAAGAATGCGCGAAATACAGCGTTCGACGGTCGCTCGTTTATTCAGGATGACATCATTCATTATGTTCATATGCCTTTAAGATATCAGCACGGGATTCCTGAAGATGGCCATACTGCGTCATGGTAGACGCTGTAAACAGATCTGCCTCCAACGACTCACCATAGAGTAAACGTCCCTTCTGAACGATCTGCATCTTAAGTACGGTACTCGCGTCTTTCAGGTCAACCAGGTCAACATCCTGACTCAGCTCAGCCGCCAACTCCTCAGCAATGTGCCAGCGACTGACGTTATCCAGATCGCTATCAGCCAGAAAGGCGATATCCCAATCACTGTCAGGGCGGGCATCACCACTCGCCTGAGAACCAAACAGATACAGCAAACGCAAACCGGACAGGCGCTTGGAGCAGTATTCAACGATATGAGATTCGGTTGGGGACATCAGCTTCTCCAGTGTTACTCCGAGGGTAACGCTGGAGAGGAAGTGAGGCAAGACTTACAACCAAGAGAGAGTGAGCCTCAATTTAACGTACTCAGTAAGCAAGTTCCCTGAATCTTGCATATTCATCTAAGGTGCTCTGAATTTTTTCGGCCGAACGGTAATTCTTAGTTGGGAATGGTAATTCCACCACTTCATAGTCCAGTTCTGAGCTAACTTTCCCATAAACATTCTTAGCCGTCGAGCCCAAAAGAACTACATATTCGGGGTTGAGAATAGAAATCTCACGATGTAGCAGGTCACGATTCATCTTTAAAGCTGGCTTACCGGATGAGTTTGCAATACGTACCGCATCAGTGACAAAGACGTCTGACGCTACCTCGGGCGTCATAGATAAGCATTCCACGATAAAATCGTAACTGCTCTTCCCTTTTCCTGGCCAAAATCGCCTCATAATATCAGCTTGAAGGCTAGGATCATCTGTTGCCCAAAGACATGAGAGAACGGTCATTGATGGCTCAGCCACATCTGCCAAAGAGCCCTCGAATACGATGAAGTATTTACTTTTTTTCGTTTTAACTACGTTTTTCCAATAAATTGCAAGTCAACGGTACGCGCAACTCCCGTCAATTCACCCGAATTTGAACTCTCCGCAGGTAGTTCCCGATATTGTTCGAAATAATCAACATAATAAGAGTGTAGATACCCTAAGTCCTCGTGCTCCTTAAAAGCCTCTATCATTACTGGCAACCAATCATTCCGGCAAATTGGGAATTCATCGAATATTCCGTACTTTCGGTGTAACGTGGCCAAACTTGAAATCATTAAATACATCCTTGATAAAATTACAGTGTGAGTAGGAAAGTGACTTTAGAGAATCTATCAGAAATAAGGTTGAAGGCGAAACCGAAAGATAGAGGTATAAGAAACAAAAAACGCCGCTAAAAGCGGCGTTTTTTTTACTCACTCAACCGAAAAACGATCTCGCAAGCTGCTAGCAAAAGCGTCGAGAGCGATGGCTGAGCTAGGCAAAAGTGCTTGAAAAAACGGAGTGTACAAGTTGTACATGAGTATTCTGAAAGCACTTTTAACAACGCTCAGTCGAGCGCACTAGCTTTTTACTGGCCTTTAATCTCAGAACGGCCTTTGTAAGGTGCCTTCGCACCCAGCTGCTCTTCAATACGCAGCAGACGGTTGTACTTAGCTACGCGGTCTGAACGGCACAGTGAACCAGTCTTGATCTGGCCAGCGGCTGTACCGACTGCCAGGTCAGCGATGGTCGCGTCTTCAGTTTCACCTGAACGGTGAGAGATCACAGCGGTGTAGCCTGCGTCTTTCGCCATTTTGA
>PDUK01000015.1 GCA_006212115.1 Thalassolituus sp.
GCCCGGGTGGTGGAATTGGTAGACACAGGAGATTTAAAATCTCCCGACCTTATGGTCGTGCCGGTTCAATTCCGGCTCCGGGCACCATATCATATTAGCTTCCCTCAATATTTTTCTGTCAGCTATGTTTCCTGAATACATCGAACCTGTGTTTCGTCCGCCCTCCGAAGGTCGGTCCTTAATATTTCAAGTCACTAATGGTTGCTCGTGGAATCGCTGCACCTTCTGCGACATGTACACGCAGCCCCAAAAGAAGTTTCGCGCAAAAAGCGAAGGCGATGTAGTTGAAGAGATACGGCGTGCTGCAGAGATAGGGCCGAGATTCGAGAAGGTGTTTCTGGGTGATGGTGACGCCCTGATGCTGCCTGTGCGGCGCCTGGAGGTGATACTGCGGGCTATTCGCGAATACCTGCCGTGGGTGAGGCGTGTAGGTGCGTATTGCCTGCCCCGGAACATAAGAAAGAAGACAGTTGCAGAGTTAAGCCTGCTTCAGTCTCTTGGTTTGGGGATCGCGTATGTCGGCGCTGAGAGTGGTGATGACGAAGTGCTGAAAGCCATTTCGAAGGGCGAGACATACGACTCCACGCTGGATGCATTGTTGAAATTGAAGGAGGCGGGCATTGCAACCTCTGTGATGGTGCTAAATGGTATGGGTGGTCGAGCCCTGAGCGAGCAGCACGCAGTAAATTCCGCACGTCTCATGAGTGAGGCCCAGCCCGAGTTCCTTTCTACGCTAGTTGCGAGCTACCCTCTTGGCACAAAAAGGGTTGAGGATGGATTTGAGTCGCAGGGGTACGCTTTCGATATGCCGGATCAACACGACCTTTTTAAAGAGTTATTCCTATTCATCGATGGGCTTGAGTTGTCCTCTACTGTATTTCGTAGTGATCATGCTTCTAATTATCTCCCTCTCAAGGGAGTGCTGGGTGAAGATAAGAATACGTTGCTTGCGAAACTTGATGTGGCGATCAATCGGCCAGATTCCATTCGCTTGCGCCAGGAATGGCAGCGAGGACTGTAAAAGTGAATATCGAAGAGATTGCTGAGCAGCTGGATCTGGGGGAGGGGCAGGTATATCCGCTGGAAAAGTGGAATCCGCCGTTTTCTGGTGATATTGACATCGTCGTGACTAAAGAAGGGCGCTGGATTCATGAAGGTGGTGAAATCCGTCGCAAGTCATTGGTGCGGCTGTTTGCATCCCTGATCAAGCAAGAGGGTATGGACTATTACCTTATTACGCCAGTTGAGAAGTGGCGTATACGTGTTGAAGATATGCCGCTGCACGTTATTTCATTGTTTGGTGATAGTGATACCGGTATCCGCATGGCTTTGAGTAATGGCCAGTCGCAGCTTGTTGATGAGCACTGTGGGCTGAAGCTTAGTGATCTCGACGGTGTTTTGGTGCCGACTGTAGTGGTAGCTCAGGGGCTTGAGGCGAGATTTCTTCGGTCAGCCTATTATGAGTTGGTAGATTTGTCGGAGATGACAGATACCCAGTGTGTTGTGCGTTCTGGCAATGCTAAGTTTGTATTGGATTTTTCTCTGTAAGTCTTTGTAAATAGGGCATCTTGTGCCACGTTCGCTAGTGGGGCCCGATAAACCCTTGTGGTTTGGGGGAAACAGGGTAGTTTGCTAGTTAGTGTCAGTTGCACATGAATGGTGCTAGACGTAAACTGATGTAACTAAAATAAAAACTTGATGGATCGCCTGTCATGAAAAAAACACTACTCGCGAGCTGCGTGGCGCTCGTTTCGGCTACCTCACAAGCTGAGCTTTCACCGATGTCCGAGTTTGAGCTGCACAATGTCACCGGCCAGGCTGGTGTCGATATCGAGCTTAACGTCGGGATTTCCATCGGCGAGATCGTTTACACCGATACTGAGTTCGAAGGCGACGGAGATGGTGGCTCGTTGTCACTTAAAGACGTCACAATCGGCGGTGCCAACAAATCAACCTTCTACCAGACACCTAACATCGTACCTAACACCAGTGGTCTCCTCGACGAAGTTATTTTCAGTGTCGACGTAAAGAGCGATGGTGACCTGGTTGTTTCTGGTAACCCGAAGAATGGTAACTTCATCGATTTCAGATTGACCACTGGAGCACTGGCTACATTGGATTCCGATGGTGATGAGGCTGTGCGGCTGATTGACAGCGTAGAGATGGTAGGTCTTGCTGCTGGTCTGTTGATGAAGGTTGAATCAACAGGCAACAAAGTGATCTTGTCTGCTGATGTCGCTATCGAAGATATGGATGTTGACGCTTCTTCAATCGGCTTCAAACTTGAAGATGTAACGGTTGCTGGTCAAAATTACCTACAGGAAATCGATACCTTCGGTAAGGCGAAGCCACTGAGCTGGGCATTCCCTGTTGGCATGATCATTACACCTCAAAATGATGGTGTTGAAATCGAACTGCTGCCAAGTGTAATGGATATTCAGGTTGGTAAGTTGTCAGTTGGTGGTGATCACATGGGTGCTCTGCGCGTTGATGATTTCGCTCTGAATGATGTTACCCTGCACGTGGCTGGTCATAACTGATTGCCGGGGCAGTTGCTAAAGGAGTTCTGAGGACTCTTTTGGGTACTACTCTTCGATAATAAAAAAGGGCCTTCCGGCCCTTTTTTATTGTCTTACATATTTGGATAGTTAGGACCGCCGCCACCTTCTGGTGTTACCCAGGTGATGTTTTGGGCTGGGTCTTTGATATCACAAGTTTTACAGTGTACGCAGTTCTGTGAATTGATCTGGAAGCGCTGTCCGTTCTCATCCTCTACAACTTCGTATACGCCTGCAGGGCAATAGCGCTGTGCTGGCTCGTTATACTTTGGCAGGTTCTGAGATAAAGGAATGGAGGCATCCGTTAGCTTCAGATGGCAAGGCTGGTCTTCTGCGTGGTTCACGTTGCCAACAAAAACCGAGCCGAGCTTGTCGAAGCTGAGCTTTCCGTCAGGCTTTGGATAGTCGATCTTCTTGCACTCGGCTGCAGGCTTCAGCATCTCGTGATCTGCTGTTTTGTCGTGCAGAGTCACTGGGATCGGGAACAGGTTCTGGTCAATGAAGTTGAACGCTGCGCCACCGAAGGTGCCGAATTTGTGCATGGCAGGACCGAAGTTGCGGCTGCGATGGAGTTCTTCCCATGCCCAAGACGCTTCGAATGCTTCAGTGAATTCGGTAATTTCATCGTTAGCGCGTTCCGCCTGGAGGGCTTTGAACATTTCTTCGGCAGCTACAATACCGCTCTTCATCGCGGTGTGTGTGCCTTTGATTTTGGCAAAGTTCAGAGTACCAGCATCACAGCCTACAATTAAGCCGCCCGGAAAGGTCATCTTCGGGAGGCAGTTCAGACCACCCTTCGCGATTGCTCGCGCACCGTAAGACACTCGCTTACCGCCCTCTAGGTGCTGTTTCAGCACAGGATGGTGCTTCATTCGCTGGAATTCATCGAATGGGCTCACGTGAGGGTTGCTGTAGGACAGGTCTGTGATGAGACCGACTACTACCTGATTGTTTTCGGTGTGGTACAGGAAGAAGCCACCAGTCGAGTTGCTCTCGCTGAGAGGCCAGCCAGCGCCGTGGAGTACCAGGCCTTCCTGGTGTTTGCTTGGGTTAATATCCCAGAGCTCTTTGATACCGATACCGTAATGCTGAGGATCTTTGCCGGCATTCAGGTTGAATCGGCTGATAAGCTCTTTGCCCAGGTGGCCACGGCAGCCTTCAGCAAACACTGTGTACTTCGCACGCAATTCCATACCGGGCATGAAGCTGTCTTTTTCAGAGCCGTCTTCTGCTACGCCCATGTCACCGGTTACAACGCCTTTTACTACGTCGTCTTCAATGATCAGGGAGGCGGCCGGGAATCCAGGGTAGATTTCTACGCCGAGCGCTTCTGCCTGTTCGCCGAGCCAGCGGCACACATTGCCAAGTGAGACGATGTAGTTACCGTCATTGTGCATTGGCTTAGGGATGGCCCAGTGTGGAGTCTTAACTGACTTCTCATCAGAGGTTAGAAAGTACACCTCATCACCGGTAACGGCAGTGTTAAGAGGTGCGCCCATTTCCTTCCAGTCTGGGAACAGCTCGTTCATCGCCCGGTCTTCAATAACGGCGCCAGACAGGATATGTGCGCCAATTTCGGAGCCCTTTTCTACGAGACAGACAGCCAGTTCTTGTCCTGCCTCCTGAGCTAGTTGCATTATACGACAAGCTGTCGACAGGCCCGATGGGCCTGCGCCGACGATCACTACGTCGTATTCCATCACATCACGTTGCATAAATAATCTCCTCAAATCACGGTAGGAGTGCCGCATTCGCGGTCGTAAGTTACCAAGATATCAGAGTGGAGTCGGGCCACTCAAATAAGCAGGGCTGGTTCGAAAAATGCAGGCCATTATACGGGGCGGGGGTATTCAGGCAACTATTTGCGCCAAGGTGGCATGATCGAACCTTGGGGTGGTTTGGTCGATGGATGATAGGTGAGTGTGAAAAGACGAAATATGGTCTTTCTGTGGTGTGGCTAACGAGTGGCTTTACTTGACCTATCAAGAAACAATCCCAATAATTAGCCACGCTCGGGCGGAGGGCGTCCAGATTATTGTTATTCTGTTGAGCCTTTCCCTCACCATTCACTAGAGAAAACGAGGAATCTATGAAGGTTCTTGTCGCTGTAAAACGCGTGATCGACTATAACGTCAAGCCTCGCGTGAAAGCAGACAACTCTGATGTTGATCTGACAAACGTCAAAATGGCTATGAACCCATTTTGCGAAATCGCTGTTGAAGAAGCTGTTCGTCTGAAAGAAAAGGGCATTGCTTCTGAAATCGTTGTTGTTTCAATCGGCCCTAAAGTTGCTCAGGAGCAAATCCGTACTGCTCTGGCGCTGGGTGCAGACCGTGGCATCCTGGTTGAGACCGACGAGAAGCTTGAGTCGCTGACCGTGGCCAAGATCCTGAAAGGTGTCGTAGAGAAAGAGCAGCCTCAGATCGTCATTATGGGCAAGCAGTCCATCGATAGTGACAACAACCAGACTGGCCAGATGCTGGGTGCCCTGACAGGCATGCCACAAGGTACGTTCGCATCAGAAGTTGCTGTAGACGGTGACAAGCTGAACGTAACCCGTGAAATCGATGGCGGTCTTCGTACTGTTGCTCTGAACCTGCCAGCTATCGTAACCACTGACCTGCGTCTCAACGAGCCACGCTATGCGTCACTGCCAAACATCATGAAAGCAAAGCGCAAGCCTCTGGAAACTGTTGCTCCTGCTGATCTGGGTGTAGAAGTGAAATCAACTCTTTCACTGGTTAAGGTAACACCACCAGCTGAGCGCTCTGCAGGCATCAAGGTCGACAGCGTTGCTACACTGGTCGACAAACTCAAAAACGAAGCAAAAGTACTCTAAGAGGTTAAGTGTAATGGCTATTTTAGTAATCGCAGAACACGACAATGCCTCTTTGAAGGGCGCTACTCTGAACACCATCACGGCTGCTTCTAAAATCGGTGGCGATGTTGAAGTTCTGGTTGCTGGTTCTGGCTGTGCAGCGGTTGCAGACGCAGCAGCCAAAGTTGCGGGTGTCAGCAAGGTTTTGCTGGCTGATAATGCAGTATACGAGTACCAGTTGGCTGAAAACATGGGTGACCTTGTTGCTGAACTCGGCAAAGGCTACTCGCACATTCTGGCGTCAGCGACCACTACTGGTAAGGACTTCCTGCCACGCGCAGCTGCATTGCTGGATGTGAACATGCTGTCTGACGTTACAGCTGTTGAGTCGGACGACACTTTTGTTCGTCCAATCTACGCTGGTAACGCTATTGCAACAGTTAAATCATCTGATGCGATCAAGGTCCTGACTATCCGTGGTACTGGCTTTGATGCAGCGGCAGCTGAAGGTGGCTCTGCTTCCGTTGAGAGTGTTGATGCTGCAAAAGATGCTGGCACTTCAGCATTTGCCGGTGAAGAACTGGCCAAATCTGATCGCCCAGAACTGACTGCGGCAAGCGTTGTTATCTCTGGTGGTCGTGGCATGGGTAATGGCGACAACTTCGAGATCCTGTACAAGGTTGCTGACAAGATCGGTGCTGCAGTAGGTGCATCTCGTGCTGCTGTTGATGCTGGCTTCGTTCCAAACGACATGCAGGTTGGCCAAACCGGTAAGATTGTTGCGCCTGACCTTTATGTTGCCGTTGGTATCTCTGGTGCCATTCAGCATCTTGCTGGTATGAAGGACTCTAAAGTCATTGTTGCTATCAACAAAGACGAAGAAGCGCCTATCTTCCAGGTTGCAGATTATGGCCTGGTAGCGGATCTGTTTGACGCAGTTCCTGAGTTGGAATCCGCTCTTTAATAGCAGTCCCGCTCAAAGGAAAGCCCGGCGTTTGCCGGGCTTTTTTATATCTGATTTCACCGTTTCACAAGCTTGTCATTTGTTTGTAATAGGGTAAGTTAGCACGTTCGGGTTGACCGGATATGGAATCGTTTTTGTTAAGGAAGTTGTTTTGAAAGTCTCTGTCGCTGGATCAGGATACGCGTCTTACGTTATTGCGGCGTGCCTCGCCGAAATGGGCAATCAGGTTTGCCATATCAATCTTACGGGGAAGGTGCCCCTTGATCAGTTGCCCTTCCATGAGCCTGGTCTTACAGCCATGCTAACCAGTAACGAAGCTGCCCGCCGGTTGAATTTCAGTTCAGATATGGCCTCATCCATTGATAGTGCGGATGTGCTCTTTATTGCACTCGAGCACAGCGAATCAGTGGATAGTAAGGCTATCGATCTGGCTGGACTCGCCACTGAATACGCAAATTCAGATGTCATCCTTGTGAATAGTAGTCCGACATCGCTGGGCGTCACCGAGCGTATGCAGTCTGTCGCTTCGGCCTCATCCCATTCTCATGCCGTTGTATGTCATCCCGCGTTTTTGAAGGAAGGCGAGGCAATTGATGATTTTATGAGACCAGACCGGATCATCCTTGGTGCCGAAGACTACGAAGCACGTAATGCACTAGTTGCCATGCTTAAGCCATTCAGTCGACAGCAAGACCGCATCGCAGTGATGAGTGTTCGTGACGCCGAACTCACCAGGCTTGCAGCCAGTGCCATGTTGGCATCCCGTATTTCACTAATGAATGAAATTGCGGCTATTGCAGAACAGTATGGGGCGGATATTGAGAATGTACGCCGTGGTATTGGTGCAGACGGTCGGATTGGCTATTCCTATCTTTATCCGGGTGTTGGTTATGGCGGTGTGTGCTTGCCGGGGGACCTGCAAGAACTTGCAGCGACTGCGGAACGACAGAACATCAGCCCTGTGCTATTGAAAGCAGTGACAGAGCGTAATGAAATGCAGCAAACCTGGGCGTTCAATACGCTGAGGAATACATTTGGGTCTCTGGAAGGAAAGCGTGTAGCGATCTGGGGATTGTCGTTCCGCCCTGATACTGCAGATGTGTCAAACTCGGCAGCCATTGTATTGATTCGTCAGTTGCTGGATGCTGGTGCGTCAGTCTCCGCGTATGATCCTATGGCAATGAAGAATGCGCGTGTCGCGCTTGAGTCACTGGGGTCCAGCTTCAGCGACGAACAGGTTCGTTTTTGTGATCATCAGTATGACGCTTTGACGGACGCTGATGCGCTTGTATTAATGACCGAGTGGAAACCATTCCGTCAGCCAGATTTTAACGCGATCGGAAAATTGCTACGCGAACAAGTTATCATTGATGGCCGCAACCAGTACGATGCAGAGTCCCTCCGGCAGGCAGGGTTCGTCTATTGCGGCGTTGGTCGTGGCACAGTGGCATAATGTCGCCATACTTCGGTGTTGATATAGAGTACGGCGTGAAGGGCAAGAGAGAATAAACACAAGATGACAGCAGTATCAGAAGAAGCCCTGGTAGAAAAAGAAGAGGTCGTAACCGGCGGAAGCCTCGCAGTGCGTCTCCCTTTTAGTTTCGCCAAGCGTTACGGCCTGTTGGTTGATGCTAGCGGTGAGCAACTGAAAGTACTTCATAAAGACGGTTTGAATGCCCAGGCTTTAATGGAGGTGCAGCGCCATCTGAGTCAGCCTTATCAGCTTGAGGCTATCCCTGATGACGATTTTGATCGTAGGCTGGGTTTGGCTTATCAGAGTGATTCATCCGAAGCGATGGAAATGGTGGAAGGCTTAGGTGATGATCTCGATCTGGCCAGTCTTGCAGACTCTGTACCCGAAACAGAAGATCTCCTCGAGCAGGACGGTGATGCGCCCATCAAGCGGTTGATCAATGCACTGCTGACCGAGGCTGTAAAAGAAAGTGCCTCTGATATCCACGTTGAAACATACGAAAAGCGCTTGGTGGTTCGTTTTCGTGTGGATGGAGTCCTGCGTGAAGTTGTTCAGCCTAAGCGTGCGCTGGCTGCGTTGCTGGTGTCTCGCATCAAGGTTATGGCTAAGCTCGATATTGCAGAAAAAAGGGTTCCCCAGGACGGACGGATTGCCCTTCGCATTGGTGGGCGAGAGGTCGATGTGCGTGTTTCTACCATGCCGTCCAGCCATGGTGAACGCGTTGTAATGCGACTATTGGATAAACAAGCTGGCCGACTCAGTCTTGGTCAGTTGGGTATGTCGGCCCGCGACCTGGCTGCAATGAGAAATATCATCAGCAAGCCTCACGGTATTATTCTTGTGACTGGCCCGACGGGCTCGGGTAAGACAACAACATTGTATGGCGCGCTGAGCGACCTTAACGATACAAGTCGCAATATCCTGACGGTCGAAGACCCTGTTGAATACAGTCTTCCCGGTATTGGCCAGACTCAGGTCAACCTGAAAGCAGACATGACATTTGCGAAGGGCTTAAGAGCCATACTTCGTCAGGACCCAGACGTCGTTATGATTGGTGAGATTCGTGACCTGGAGACAGTGGAAATTGCGATTCAGGCGTCTCTTACGGGGCATCTTGTATTATCGACGTTGCACACAAATACTGCAGTGGGCGCCATTACGCGTTTGCAGGACATGGGCGTTGAGCCTTTCCTGCTTTCCTCATCTGTTATCGGCGTGATTGCACAGCGCCTTGTACGAGTACTCTGCGAAGATTGCAAAATTCCGGCTACAGCGGATGCAGCGGAGTGCGAGTTGCTGGGAGTGTCATCTGACGAGCCTCCGACTATTTACCATGCCAAGGGCTGTGAGAAGTGTAACCAGCTTGGTTATCGTGGCCGACAGGGTATCTATGAAATTATTGAAGTCGATGAAAGCATGAAGACCCGGATTCACGATCAGGTCGGCGAGCAGGAGCTTGAGGCGCATGCGCGGTCTCTTGGCCCAAGCATTCGCGATGACGGCATCAGGAAGGTGCTTGCGGGCAGCACGACCATAGAAGAGCTGCTGAGAGTCGTTAAGGGCTAATAATGGCAGCATTTGAATATCAGGCTTTGGATGCAAAAGGGCGCCAGAAAAAAGGCGTTCTGGAAGGCGATAGTGCGCGACAGATACGGCAGCAGCTTCGTGAGAAAGGTTGGATGCCTCTCGAAGTGTCTCAGACTGCTGAAAAGCAGGTGTCGCAGGGGCCGTTAGGGTTCCTGCACAGAGGTCCCTCTCTGTCAGTAGCAGATAGAGCACTACTGACTCGCCAGCTTGCCACTCTGATTGGAGCGGGACTTCCGATAGATGAGTCGTTGAAAGCCCTTGCTGATCAGACTGAACGTCAGAAAACCAAAGCAATGGTGTTGGCCATCCGAGCGAAGGTTCTGGAAGGTTACACCCTTGCCAAGGCGCTGGAGGAGTATCCGCGGGCATTTCCTTTGCTTTTTCGCTCGACAGTTAGCGCTGGCGAGCACTCAGGCAACCTCGCACCTGTTCTGGTGCGATTGGCCGACTACTCGGAACGGTCGCACGAATCTGCACAGAATATCCGTAACGCGGCGATATATCCGATTCTTTTGACCGTGGTGGCAACGGGTCTGGTGATCGGACTGCTCACCTATGTGGTGCCGGATATTGTTGAAGTGTTCGTTAAAAATGGGCAGGAACTCCCCGGACTGACACAAGCAATGCTTGATGTCAGTTACTTCCTCACAAATTACGGCATATACCTGGGTGGCATCCTTGTCGCAGCGATAGTGGTATTCAGCCGGCTAATGACCCGAGAATCATTTCGGTTGCGCGTGCATCACATATTGCTTGCGACGCCCTTCATCGGGCGCTTTGTGCGTGACGTGAATACGGCTCGTTTTGGTAGTACTCTGGCGATTCTGACAAGCAGTGGTCTTCCATTGGTTGAAGCAATGCGCATTGCCAGTGACGTCGTATTGAATCTACCTATTAATCAGTCACTGACTGAGGCAACGGTCCGGGTGAGCGAAGGTGGCAGTCTCCACAAGTCGCTACAGGAAACCCGATACTTCTCTCCGATTATGCTGCATATGATTGCCAGCGGTGAAAGCAGTGGTGAGCTGGACAGCATGCTCGCCAGAACGGCTGAGCAGCAGGAAAAGTCGCTTGAGAGTACCGTATCCGGTTTGGTCTCGATCTTTGAGCCCGTTATGCTTTTGGTTATGGGTGGTGTGGTTGCCGTTATCGTCGCTGCCATCATGCTGCCAATTCTTGAATTACAACAAATGGTGCAATAGGAGCACAGTTTATGCGTCACTCTCGTACTTCATCGTCACGCCAGCGCGGCTTTACTTTGATCGAAGTCATGGTCGTTATCGCAATCATCGGCGGAATTCTTGCGATGGTTGCTACCAACATCATCGGTTCTGCCGATCAGGCTCGCGTGGACACAACCAAGAACCAGATCAAGCTCATTGAAGGTGCGCTTGATATGTACAAACTGCACAACTTCCGTTACCCAACGACAGAACAGGGCCTTGAGGCACTGGTTCAGAAGCCAAGCTCATCACCTGAGCCGAAGAACTACCAGAATGGTGGTTACCTCAAAGGCGGTAAGATGCCAGTCGATGCGTGGGATAACGAGTTCCTGTATTTTGAAGACAAGGGCCAGTACGAGATTATCTCTCTGGGTTCAGACCAGTCTGAGGGCGGCGAAGGTGATGCCGCTGACATAAGCAACAAAGACCTCTGATATGCCTCGTCAGAGCGGCTTTACACTGGTAGAAATCATGGTGGTGCTGGTCATTGTGGGCCTGCTGCTTTCCATGGTGAACCTGAATTTCAGTGATAGAGCCGCTCAACAGGAGGCTGAGCAGTTTGCTCAGAAACTCGATGTCGCTTTCAACCGATATCGTGAAGAGGCCGTATTTCAGAATCTCGACCTCGGTGTCGGATGGGTACCGGGCGAGCTCCAGTTGATAGGGTTCTATGACCTGCGCCAGAAAAGCGTTGCTGAAGGACTGACTGAAGAGGAACTGTCCCGGCTTCAGGAAAATCCCTGGGCGCCCATTGACATCGCCTTGGCCTCGGCGATCGAAATACCAGAGACAATGGACGTCAAACTCTTTGTGAACGATGAGGAGCTGGACCCTCCTGAAGCACCTGATGAAAATGGCGCACTGCCAACGCTGATCTTTCTCTCGTCTGATGAGTACCTGCCGTTTGTCTTTGAACTTTACCATCAGGACGATGAATCATTTGTCATTCGTTTAATTGGGGATGGCATAGGGCCTGTACGTCGCCGACTGGAGCGGGTAGATGGGTAAGAAGCAAAAAGGCTTCACCTTGCTGGAGGTCATGGTCGCGGTGGCTATCTTTGCGGGTATTGCCATTACTATCTCCGATACTGCCAGTATGCGAGTGAACAACCTGCTCAGTATGCGAAGTATGACGCTCGCCTCTTTTGTTGCGGAAAACCGCATGGTGGATATACGTCTTGCTGGTGCAGTCCCGCAGCCGGGGGTGACTAACGATACCGTTGAAATGGCGGAGCAAGAGTGGCATTTGCTGACCAAGGTCAGTAAGACCGAGTTTCCGGGGCTGGTGCGGGTGGATGTTTCTGTTGCACCAGAGGTTGATCCAGATAACCCCGTTATTACGCTGTCTACTATCGTGGGGCCGCACTAATGCGCATTCAGACGGGTTTTACCTTGCTGGAAGTGCTGGTTGCTGTTGCGATTTCCGCAACCGTGGGAGTGGCAGCAGTGCAGCTGTTGAGCAATATCGCGCAAGTAAATAAGACCAGTATCGGCAAAGCTGATGAGCTCGCGGCATTGCAACGCTTCAATCAAATACTTGGTCGTGACGTCGGACAGGTGATTGATAGGGATATACGCGATGAGTATGGCGACACCTTGCCTTCGTTAATGGTGGGTTCAGGTGACTATCCTCTGGAAATGACGATTGCGGGTTGGCGGAACAGCCCCATCACTGAAGATCCTAGATCAAATTTACAGCGTATTGCCTATCGTACCGAAGACTTATTGTCAGAACCTTGCGAGCCAGCGCTCGAACGCATCGCTTATGAGCAGGGTGTCTCCGTTGAGGATGCGGAGGTCGAGGGAGAGTGTTTCGTACGCTATTACTGGCCGGTCCTTGATAGAGGGGATACGTCAGAAGCAAAAAGCCAGGTGTTGTACGATCGCATTGAAGACGTCCGCTTCGATATTGTGGTGTCCTCAACTTCAGTGTTGTCTGCTGAGGAATCACCCGAGATGTCAGAGACTGATTACTGGCCGCCCGTGTCAGAAGAAGATCAGCTTCGCCCAGTGGCCATCAGGATGTATTTTACCGCTCTTGGCTTCGGCGACATTATGAGGCAATGGGAGATCAGTCATGACTAGATCTCATACGCAGCAGGGCATGGTGCTGCTCATGGTGCTTTTGATCTTCTCTGTCGTGGCGGTACTTGCAACGTCCATGATCGATCGTCAATCGATCGATATAGAACGTTCACAAACCTTATTCACCCAGCAGCAGGCGCGTCTCTATGCGCTTGGTGCAGAATCAGCTACTCGAAGTGGTTTGTACATGGATTGGGAAGCAGATGCGGCCATCGACCATGCGATGGAAGAGTGGACCGTTGAGAGAACCTTTCCGCTTGATCCCGGCATCATCAATATACGCATACAGGATGCTCAAGGCAGGTTTAACTTGAACAGCCTGCTTCCCGGCGGGGCCAGCGCCGTGCATGAGCAGCGATTTAAAAACCTGCTCAGCCTGCTGGGCCTTGAACCAGTCATTGCCAGCGATTGGGCGAAATGGTTAAACAAAGAGAGCAACGTCGATAATAAATATCTGTCGATGGAGCCATCATATCGTCCAGCCTATCAAGCTTGTAAGCATACGAGTGAACTGATGTTGATCGAAGGTGTTGATCTGACGGCGTACGCGAAACTGGAGCCTTACATTGCGTGTTTGCCTGCGTCCGTACAGCTTAACGTCAATACGGCCTTGGATTTTGTGTTGGCGTCGATAGACAGTCGCCTGACGCTCACGGATGCAGAGCAGCTCATCGCCGAACGAGGGCAAGCAGGCTTTAAAAGTGTGCAGGACTTTATGGAGTCCAGCGTACTGAGCAAGCTGAAGAATGGTGCTCGTAATGACGGGAGCTCTACTGGATCTGCGGGCAATGAAGAACAAACGCCACTGGTAGAAACCGACTTTTCGGTAACAACAGAATTCTTCGAGATGTTTGCGCGTATTGATCTGAACGGCCGCATTGGTACAGTGGAAGCATTGATACACAGAAATAAAGCGGACGGCAGCATGGCCACCGTTCGTCGGGATTTTTCGCGTCGTGCAGCTCGCGAAGCATGGTAAGCGACATGGGTGCCCTGAGTGGCGTCAATGATAACAACGAGAATTAGATGGATAACAACGCAAATCGAATAGAGTGGCTTGCAGATCAAGGGACCTGGCTGATTACAGAAAGTCCCGGCATGGCGCCGCGAAACCTCGAGGACTGGGCTGAGGAACAACCTGAGATGACGGGGGTTTCCCTTGTTCTTGCGGCAACGAATTATGCTTGCCACTGGTTGACGCTACCCGGCGTCAAAGGACGTCACCTGGTTCGCGCTCTGCCATTTGCACTTGAAGATATGCTTGTCCGTGATGTATCGGACTACACGGTTGTGCCTGGTGGCAGTCGCGCGAGTCAGCATAAGGCGTATGTGGTAGAAACGGATTTGATTGATCGGTTGCTTGAACTGCTCGCCATTCATCACCTTCGCCTGGTGTCTCTGACGCCTGAGACGGCGTTGCTGGCTGATGATCAGATCGCACGGACCGACACCGGTTGGGCGATCAATATTCCAGGTAAGTTTGAAGGCTGTGTTCCTGATGTCGCTTTGCCGGCTGTGCTGGAAGCCATTTGCGGCGATACTCTTGGTCGTGAAGTGACACTCGCTGTGCGCTCAATGGATGAGGGCAACTTGCTCAAGACCACCATCTCGAGCGGGTACCCTGGCGCGTTTGATGACATCAATATACGCGTTGGCGAACCCAAATTAGTGGAGACCACGACAACCTTGCTGCAGGGGCGTAATGCTGCAGTTCATCGCGAAAAGAAACCCAAGGCCTGGTGGGCAGGTGTAGCCAGTTACGCAGCGGTTTTGACAGTACTTGGATGCGGCTACCTAATGGTCGATAACGGCAGAAAAGAGCAGCAGATTCTCGAAGTCAAGCAGAGTAGCCAGGCTCTCTATAAGAGCTGGTTTCCGGGCGAAAGCACCAGTAACTACGAGTCTAAGTTTCGCCGAAAACTACGTAGTTCCGGTGATGTTTCTGAAGATGCGGGGTTCGATGCAGTAATGGGTGGTGTGGCTGCAGCCTGGTCATCCGTCGCATCGACGGATTCAGTGGTTCAGGTTCAAAGCATTCGGTACTCCGAGCGCATTGGTGAGTTTCTGTTAGATGTCGACGCGGGGCAGCAGGCTGCGTTGCAGGCATTCAAGCAAGCACTTGAGGCTCAAGGTTTAAGTGCAGAAATTGCTTCCGCTAAGGCTGACAAAGACGTAATCAAAGGGCGAATCAAAGTCGGGGGTGCAGCATGAAGGCGTTCGACAACATGAAGAATGCAATTGCGTCTGATCCACGTATCCAGCAAGCCAAAGACTGGTATCAGTCACAGACGCCTCGTGATCAGCTTATCGTCCGATCTGTTGGTGCATTTGTCGCCGTTGCGCTGGTGTTTCTGATCCTTGTTCTTCCTTTGGTGCAGCACAATCAGAGCCTTGCTACGACCCTGTCATCGAAAGTGAATTTCTACAATCAGATGGCCGATAACGCAGACCGCTTTGCGGGCAACTCTGGCGTCAGTCGCGGTTCTGCTAATACGCCTCTTCTCGCGCTGGTGAGTCAGCAGGCAAGACGCTCAGGTGTCACTTTGACGCGTTATGAGCAAGATGGCGATTCGCTGCGGGTATGGGTAGATGGGGTGGCGTTTGATGAGGCCATTGGTTGGATAGAAGCGTTGGCGCGCCAATTCGGTGTGCGGGCGACCCAGGTCAATATTGATCGGATTGCCGAAGCGGGCCGGGTAAATATTCGAGCGACATTCACCAAGTAGAATTAAGTGGGCCCGGCAGTTGGCGCGGGCAGGGGGCGGAATGACAGAAGTATACGACCTGGTCGTTATTGGTGCCGGATCAGGCGGCGTGCGGGCAAGCCGAATGGCTGCGGCAACCGGAGCTAAGGTGGCTGTGGTTGAGGATATGTTCCTTGGAGGCACGTGCGTTAACGTCGGATGTGTACCCAAGAAGTTATTTGTCTATGCAAGTCAGTATCGTGAGCAGGCGGCTCAGGCTGCTGGGTTTGGTGTTGATGCGCACATTAATAACTTCGACTGGGCGACTCTAAAGACAAATAAAGATAATGAAATCAATAGATTAAACGGTATTTATAAGAACGTACTTGAAGGACCTGGGGTCGAAATTGTGACAGGCAAAGGGGAAGTCGTATCCCCAACCCAGGTGCGTGTCGGCGACCGACTGCTTGATACAAAGCGAATTCTGATTGCCACCGGAGGATGGCCATTCAAACCTGACATCCCCGGAGCGGAGCTTGCCATGGACTCCAACGATGTATTTGCAATGGAGTCCTTCCCGGAGAGTGTTGTTGTCGTTGGAGGCGGCTATATCGCTGTGGAGTTTGCAGGCATATTTAACGGCCTTGGTGCACATACCCAGCTTCTTTACAGGGGCGATCGCATATTGCGTGGCTTCGACGAAGAGATTCGCTCGTTTGTAAGTGAGGAGGTAGCGAAAGCAGGCGTGCAGGTACGGACACAGGTTGACGTAGTTCGCATTGAGGGATCTCAGGGTAAGAAAATCTGTCACTTGAGTGACGGTTCAACTATTTCCTGCGACATGGTGATGATGGCCACTGGACGAACAGCAAAGACAGCTGGACTCGGACTTGAAGCCCTGGGCGTAGAAACGCGTAAAGACGGCAGTATCATTGCGGATGAATGCTTTGAGACCAACGTTAAGGGTGTCTTTGCTCTGGGGGATGTCATAGGAACGCCTGCTCTGACGCCTGTAGCGCTAGAGCAGGGTATGGTCTTTGTCAGTCAGCAGTTCGGTGATGGTTCTCGTTCAATCAACTACGATCTGATTCCGACTGCGGTATTCTGCCAACCAAATATAGGCACAGTGGGTCTGACAGAAGAACAGGCCAGTGAGCAATACCCCGGCGATGTTGACGTCTACACGTCTGAGTTTCGCGCGCTGAAGCACACCCTGAGCGGCTCAACTGAGCGGACCTTGATGAAGCTCCTTGTTCGTCGTTCAGACGACAAGGTGCTGGGCGCTCACATGGTGGGAGAAGAGGCTGGAGAGATTATTCAAGGGATTGCAGTTGCTCTTCAGGCAGGCGCAACAAAAGCTCACTTCGACAGTACGCTGGGTATTCACCCGACTGGTGCTGAAGAGTTCGTTACCATGCGCAGCGTGACTCGGGCGGTGTGATCTCACCTGCCCAGTAAAGCGGCTCGGTAAAACAGCTCGAGCAAGACAGCTAAGCAAAACAGCGGAGCGCCCTTTTGGGCGCTCCGCTGAATTCAGCGCTAACCACAGAATACTAAACGAACGCTATCCAGTACGAGTTGAGAACCTTTGATGGCATCAGAGATCTGATCACGCTCGTGCGACAATGCCGCAATCATGCTTTCGTGAGTGCCGGGGCTGCTTGCAGACAGCGCCTTCAGTCGGCTGATGCGTGTCTCGTAGGCTTCGTCGACTTTGCTGGCCGCGCGAGCAATCATTTTATCGAGCTGGCCCATTCCCATCTTTTCCAATTTGGAGATAAGAGGGCGAACCTGGGTTTCTTTCTGCTCGACGAGACCACGAGCCGTACCGCGCTTGAGCGGTAATACAAACTGCCCTAGGTCCGGCTCGTTCACCTTGAGATCACCCGTTGGTGTCATTGTCAGGTGCATTGCATCGGGCGGCAGGAATCGCTCAACCTGTAGTGCTCTCGCTGCAGGGCAGTGTGCCGCGAATTGGAGCTGAATAAAGCAATCACCGGTCGTGAAGTTGTGATTCTCAATATAGCCAACTGCCGCATTTCCAACTGCGCTACTGGTGAGCAGCTCAAGAGCCTGATCAATAAAGGGGTGCTCCCAGCTAAGGAACTGCACATCGTCACGGCTCAACGCGATATCGCGCTGTGTTGTCGCCATAAAGCCGTCTTCAGGCAGATGTGGCAGGTCGGGTACCAGCATGTGATCGCCCGGCGCTATCGTAATGCAGTCGCCACCAAGCTCTGTGACTTCAAGGCCGAATGCGTCTGCAAACAGCTCAATAAAGTCATTAAGTTCGGCTTCATCTTCGATGTGCTGAATCGCCATATCCTGCGCCTGTTGGCGAGCGCGTTCTGGAGGGCATGAATGGATTTCGAGCAACCTGTCCCGGCCTTCCTCGTATTGCTTCTCCAGCAGGATTCGTTTGTCGCTGATTTCGGACGCAAGGTGAGTATCATCCAGATCTGCCAGAACAAAGGACTTTACGCGCGCCTCGAACTCTTCAAGAAGTGGCTGCGCAGTAGGATTTGGATGACTGAAGCAGTTGAACCCCTCGTGGAGAAGTGTTGCCCAACGCTCGGTCGCGTGGCTCTCGAATACCGGAATGTGGATACGAATGTCGTTTTTCTGCCCAATCCGATCAAGGCGGCCGATACGCTGCTCAATCAAGTCACAGTTGAATGGCAAGTCGAACAAGACCATTTGAGAGGCGAACTGGAAGTTTCGACCTTCACTGCCAATCTCTGAGCAGATCAAAAGCTTGGCACCTTGTTCATGGTCAGCAAAATAGGCAGCCGCACGATCCCTTTCAACCATGTCCATGTGCTCATGGAATACAGAGCATGGAATGCCGTTCTTTTCCCAGAGGTGTCTTTCCAGGTCGAGAACTGTGTCGGCATCATGAGTGATGAGAATGAACTTCTCAGACTTGTTCTGACTGAGTAGCTCAGTCAGCCATTCGACTCGCGGGTCGACCGAGCACCAATCATAGAGACCAATATGAGGGTGCAGCTGATCCGTTGCCTCGGCAAAACCCTCAGGTAGCGGGAGCGGGGTGATAGCGGGTAGACGCTGCGGGAAACCTTTTACGCCCTGACGAGTGTTGCGGTACAGCGCTCGTCCCGGACCAAAGCGATCGATCAATGCATCAAGCAGGCGGTTGCTCGACATGTCTGCATAATCAGGGATGCTGCTTTCAAGGAGTGCTTGCTGGTCGTTACTTAGCGCCTCGGCAGATTCAATAGCGCCCGCCAGCTCAGCGTATGGACGGTACTTGCTTTGCTGGGCTATGAACGCGTCAAGCGAAGGATAGCGTTCAGGGTCGAGCAGGCGGAGTCGGGCGTAGTGCCCCTCAATGCCAAGCTGTTCTGGAGTAGCAGTTAACAGCAATACTGCCGGCGTTGTTTGCGCCAGCTGATCAACCAGTCGATAACCGTCATCCTGTGCTTCTGGTGTCCAGTGCAGATGATGGGCCTCGTCGACGACCAGTAAATCCCAGTCTTCTGACAGTACTTCGGCAGCACCAATATCGGTCGTTGCCAGAGAAAGCGGGCAGATAAACATTTGCCCGCCAGAAAAGCCGTTACCCTCGATAAAGTCCGCTTCAGTGGCTACATTGAAGTGAAGATTGAATCGACGCACCATTTCAACCAGCCACTGGTGCACCAGGTGGTCGGGCACCAGAACAAGGATACGTTGAACGCGCTGTAATCTGACGAGGCGATGCATAATCAGGCCCGCTTCAATCGTTTTACCTAAACCTACTTCGTCAGCAAGTAATACACGTGGCAAGGCGTCTTGAGTGGTTTGCTCTGCGATGTGTAGCTGGTGAGGCAGCAGACTGGTGCGGGCCCCCAAAAGTCCGTAATACGGCCTGCTGCGAAGTGCAGCAATGCGCGACAGCGCGGATTGTCGCAGTTCGAACAAGTTGTTGTTGTCGATCTGGCCCGTAAACAGTCGATCTGCGGGTGCATTGAGTTGAATAGATGCAGCGAGCATGGTCTCAGGTATGTCTCTGTCGCCATCACCGTAGAACAGAATGTCGTCGATCTCTGTGACTTCACTAACTGTAAACAGACTACCGTCTTGCAGTGGCACTTCATCGCCAGGTGCAAACCGAATGCGCGTCAGTGGCGCGCCCTGAGCGGAGTAGGTGCGACTCTCGTCACTGACAGGGAAATACACTGTCACCATGCGGAAATCGACACTTTGAATAAGTCCAAGACCAAGGTCTGCTTCGGCTTCGCTAATCCAGCGTTGACCAACTGCGTACATAACTTTCGGGCACCTGTTATCACTGTGATTTGAGCAGGGTTGAACTGCCCAGATTTGGCCGCGAAGTGTACCCGATAGGTCGGGTCATTTATACAGCGCGAACGACTGAAACGACCGGTCTTAACATTCTTAACCACGAAGCAAGATATATCACATGTTCAGGCAGAAGCAGGTGAATCCTGAAAGCCAAACAAGGCTTCACGGTGACTGATTCTGAAACAGCATGAGATAACTGGCTTAGACCATCCAGGAGCTCAGGCGCTTCGTAATTTACGATCGTGGCGCCATGGTGATGACATGAGTGTAGCATCCATACTAATAGCATACTTCCGATAATTGTTATTATCGGAATATACTTAAAAGGCAGATTCCAAGCGGGTTTAGCACCATAAAACACGTCTATACAGAAAATGCTCCTTTATGAGTCACTGCTATCCAGTACTACCATCAAACACTTATCCATCACTATCGTCAGCCAGTCTGTCTAGATTCATCTCACCAGATGCAACTCGCGCATTTGATGTTTATCATTAGCGGTCAGTGATGGCCGTCAATCCTGCAAGGAGTTCCAGTTTTAGTATGAACACTCAGTGGCTCAATCAGATTAACTTCTCAAATGTGCGTGGCGATCTGTTTGGTGGCGTGACTGCGGCTATTATTTCATTGCCACTGGCACTCGCATTTGGCGTTGCTTCCGGTGCTGGTGCTGAGGCGGGATTATACGGAGCCATTCTGGTCGGCTTATTTGCTGCTTTGTTTGGTGGTACCCCCACACTGATTTCAGAGCCGACAGGTCCAATGACGGTTGTTATGACAGCAGTCCTGACGACCATGATGGCGGCCAATCCAGATAACGGCATTGCCATGGCCTTCACTGTGGTAATGATTGCTGGCATCTTCCAGATACTGCTGGGTGCGCTGAATCTGGGTAAATACATCACTTTAATGCCATACAGTGTGATTTCCGGATTTATGTCCGGCATTGGCGTTATTTTGATTATCCTGCAGGTTGCGCCATTACTCGGACATGCAAACGTTCCTGGTGGCCCAGTCAATAATCTATTGGCGATGCCAGAGCTACTGTCGACCATCCGGTGGCATGAGCTGCTGCTAGGCGTCATAACCCTTGGCCTGTTGTTCTGGTTCCCCAAAAAATGGGCTTCCATCGTACCGCCTCAGTTAATCGCGTTGGTTGTTGGTGCTGCTATTGCCACGCTGGTTCTGGCAGAAAGCAACATACGTACCATAGGTGAAATTTCGCTCGGCATTCCGTCGATCATTATCCCAACATTTACGCCGGACCAGATCACCCACATGATCCTCGACGGTATCGTCTTGGGGACGCTTGGATGTATCGACGCCCTGCTTACCGCCGTTATTGCGGACAGCCTGACTCGCAAGGAGCACGACTCACGAAAGGAGCTTATCGGACAAGGAATTGGCAACCTGGCATCCGGATTATTTGGTGGGCTGCCTGGTGCGGGAGCAACGATGGGCACGGTTGTTAATATCCAGTCCGGAGCCAAGACCGCACTCTCTGGCCTCACTCGTGCCCTGGTCCTGATTGTTCTTGTGGTCTTTGCCGCAGGCCTGACGGCCTATATTCCTCTCGCTGTGCTTGCGGGCATCGCCATCAAGGTGGGGTTAAATATTCTCGATTGGAGCTTCCTCAAACGGGCTCATCGGGTTTCCAGCAATGCGACCTTCATTATGTATGGTGTAATGCTACTCACCGTATTTGTTGATTTGATCGTTGCTGTTGGGATCGGAGTATTTATTGCCAACATCCTGACCATCGAAAAGCTGAGCCGTTTGCAGGCGAGTAATATCCATGCAATCAGTGATACTGACGATCGGATTGCCCTGTCCTCGGAAGAGAAAGCTCTGATGGAAAGAGGCAAAGGTAAGGTGATGCTTATCTACCTCTCAGGACCCATGGTGTTCGGCGTCTCACGCGCCATCGCTCGCGAGCAGGAGAATATTCATGCTTTCGAATCAGTGGTGTTTGATCTTTCAGACGTCCCTTTGATCGATACCACCATATCTCTGGCCATTGAAAACGCGGTCAAAGACGCAATCGATCACAGCAAAAAGGTGTACATCGCATGTCCAGCCACCAACACACGTCAGCGTTTTCGCCGCATGGGCCTGACTGACCTGGTTGGGGAGGCAAACATGCTTGAGTCCCGTATAGACGCTCTGACCAAAGCTGTCAGCTGATCGTTGCGCAATGTTATTGTTGAAGCAATGTGGCGTCTGGCGGTATTCTTATTTCCGATAATTTAAAGGTAATACCTATCGGGATACCAAATACTTCTAAGTAATCTATGACAAAACGCCGCTCACCTTCTGCAAAAGCTTCGGCAAAGGCTTGTTCACCTTCTCCGCTTATTGATCAGCTTGATGAGATCGCCAACCCATTAAAGTACGCGCGGACAATTATCAAACGAAATCCTGAATATCATGGAATTGATGATGCTTTTGACGATCTGGTTCATACGCTCACCTTTCTGAACGCATACAATGGCTCTACGGCGACATTTAATAGTTACCGACGAGAAACTGAGCGGCTGCTGCAATGGTGTTGGCTGATAAACGGTACCTCGCTGGGTGAAATCGACCGAAGAGATCTGGAAGGTTATATCCACTTCTGTCAGGACCCTCCCCCCTCCTGGATCGGCAAGAAACAGGCGGCCAGATTCAGGCTTAAAGAAGGTGAGCGTCAGCCTAACTCCGAGTGGCGGCCATTCGTAAACAAAGCCGACAAGCTTGGTAATATGCCTTCCATGGCTTTATCTCAAAAGTCACTACAGTCGTTGTTTGCAGTCCTCTCTACTTACTTTAATTTTCTGATACAGGAGGATTATCTGCGCCAGAACCCGGTCGCATTAATCCGCCAGAAGAGCAAATTTCTGCAGAGACACGCTTATCAGGAGCCCGTTCGTAGGCTGTCAAATCTGCAGTGGGATTTCATTCTTGAAACCATTGATGAACTCGCGCAGCAAAACCCTGCGGAGCACGAACGCACTTTGTTTCTGATGAAGTGTTTGTTTGGTATGTATCTGCGTATTTCGGAACTGGTCGCAGATGAGCGTTCTGCGCCGGTCATGGGAGATTTTCAGCAGGATCAGGATGGTAACTGGTGGTTGCGGGTTGTCGGTAAAGGTAACAAGGTCAGAATGGTTACTGTGTCTGACGATATGCTCGGTGCCTTACGTCGCTACCGTACGCATCTTGGCCTGCCGCCTCTTCCGTATGTTGGTGAAAACACGCCGTTACTGGCGAAACTGAGGGGCCGAGGGCCAGTAACCAGCACGCGTCAGGTTCGGTATCTTGTGCAGAAATGCTTTGATCTTGCATTTGAAAGGATGGCTGCCAAAGGATTGAAAGAAGAAGCTCAAGAACTACGGGTATCAACAGTACACTGGTTACGGCACACAGGTATTTCTGAAGACGTAAAGTTCAGGCCCAAAGAGCACGTACGAGAAGATGCGGGTCACGCCAGTATGGCGACGACAGACCGCTATATCGATACTGAAATGCGTGAGAGACACGCAAGTGCAAGGCACAAAAAGCTGAAGCCGGACTTTGATTAGCCCGGCCACGAGCCTCGCGAAGCTAGCGGCATAGCCGCTTAATGCATGTACTGACCACCATTTGCAGATACGTTTGTACCCGTTATGAAGCCAGCATCCTCGTGAGCAAGGAAGCTCACAACGCGTGCAATATCCTCAGGCTTGCCAAAGCGACCAACAGGAATGCCCTTACGGATGCCTTCGCGTATTTCTTCAGGGACTTCCATAATCATTGAGGTAGCAATGTAACCCGGCGAGATGGTGTTGACCGTTACACCTTTACTCGCAACTTCCTGCGCAACCGCCTTGGTGAAACCATGCATGCCTGCCTTAGCAGCCGAATAGTTCGCCTGGCCAAACTGCCCTTTTTCACCATTCACCGAGCTGATGTTGATAATGCGACCATAGCCATTAGCCAGCATGTCATTGATCACCATGCGCGTCATGTAAAAGACCGATGTCAGGTCTGTATTAATGACGTCATCCCACTGCTCCTGCTTCATTTTTCGCAGTGTCGAATCGCGCGTGATGCCACCATTATTGACCAGGATATCGATGGTGCCGAAGTCTCTCTTGATTCCTTCGACGCAGGCTTCACAGGAATCCCACTCGGTAATATTCCCGAAAGCGAGCGCAATGTTGTATCCCTGCTCAGCCATCTCCTCCTGAAACTTCTGAGCTTTCTCGTGCTTACCACCCGAATAGTACCCAGCGATGACCTGATATCCGTCATCAGCCAGTTGCTTGCAAATCGCAGAACCGATACCGCCGGTACCACCTGTGACAAGCGCTATACGTTTTGTCATGTCCTACTCCTTCAGTTAAAAGAACGGCTAAACCGTTTAAAAATGGCTTTGTTACACCGTTTGGTGTGGGTGTAACGTCTGTTAGCTATGTGGTTCGCGGGCTGGCCACCCTATGAAGCTAGTTCGACCTGCATTACTTGTGAACCCGCGTGGCTGGAATAGTCACACGTGCGCCGTCTTCAAGCAGGCAATGTTGCCACTGTCACTTTGTCGCCCGGCTGTGACTCCGCCGCGGTGCTTCTATATAATGCTCGGTTTCATTCCGACAGACCGTTTCACATGAAGTTCGTAGTAAAGCTATTCCCTGAGATCACAATCAAATCCAAATCCGCTCGCAAGCAGATGACCAAGATCCTCAGGCAAAATCTGCAGGTTCTGTTCCGGCAGCATTTGCTGTCCGCCGATGTGCGCAATAAATGGGATAGCTTGCTGGTCGTCCTTAATCATGACGACGACGTGTCACGTCGCAAGGCCATTGAGATCCTCAGTCATACACCCGGTATCGGCTTCTCACTTGAAATTGGAGAATATGAATTTTCCACTCTTGATGAGGCGTATCAGCGAGTCCGGGATGAGTACCGGGAGCGTGTCGCAGGGAAGACGTTCTGTGTGCGAATTAAACGAGCTGGTCATCACGAGTTTACTTCACACCAAGCCGAAATCTATATGGGTGGCGGCATCCTGAAAGAAACCGAGGCGAAATCAGTTTCACTTAAAAGCCCGGAAGTGGTCGTCACGGCAGAAATTCGTAATGATCGTGTTCAGGTTGTTCGCCAGCAGATCAAAGGCTTGGGTGGCTACCCTCTCGGCAGCCAGGGCGAGGTTCTATCCCTGATATCCGGCGGTTTTGATTCAACCGTTGCGAGTTATCTGATGACTCGCCGGGGATTAAAAACGCATTATTGTTTTTTCAACCTTGGCGGTAGCGCGCACGAGATTGGCGTTAAACAGGTTGCTCATTATCTGTGGAGCACCTATGGCGAGTCGCACAAGGTTAAGTTCGTTACTGTTCCTTTCGAAGAAGTTGTGACAGAAATTCTGACCAATATCGAAACAAGTCAGATGGGTGTGGTGTTGAAACGAATGATGCTGCGTGCCGCCTCCCGCGTCGCGGACGATCTGCGGATTCCTGCCCTGGTGACAGGAGAAGCGGTTGCGCAGGTAGCCTCTCAAACCATTACAAACCTCGCCGTCATTGATCGCGTGACCGATCACATGGTTCTCAGACCGCTGGCGGCAATGGATAAACAAGACATCATCAATACTGCACGTCGCATCGGCACTGAGGCCTTTGCGGCAAATATGCCGGAGTATTGTGGCGTTATTTCGATCAATCCAACCACAATGGGTG
The DNA here is from genome assembly GCA_006212115.1 of Thalassolituus sp. Taxonomy (GTDB): domain Bacteria; phylum Pseudomonadota; class Gammaproteobacteria; order Pseudomonadales; family Oceanobacteraceae; genus Thalassolituus. Next base: position 25,395 of record PDUK01000015.1, read on the forward strand.
ATCGGAAGCGCGTTGAAGAAACAGAGCAAAACTTTGACATGGACGTGCTTGAGCGAGCCTTGTCGCGCTCCTCGACGCAGCGCATTGACGAAGTCATAACTGAAGCGGAATCGGGTCTTGATGACGTGCCTGTCGTTGAAACGCCCGGCCTTAGTGATGTCATTATCGACATCCGCCATCCGGGTGAAACAGCTGATAATCCGTTAAACCTGGCCAATAACAAAGTGGTAGAAATTCCGTTTTACGAACTGGATTCAAGGATTCGGGAGCTGGATGGAGCGCAACGCCACCTGCTCTACTGTCAGAAAGGTACGATGAGCCGTATCCACGCCCATCATCTGAATCTGGAAACAGACATTGCTTTCGGTGTGTTTGACGAGCCTGATCGTAAGCGACCGCTGGCAGAAGATGTCTGACAGTTACCCTCTTATCCTCCTACTAATTAGCTCTCAGGAGTAAAAAATGCCGAGACTCGTAAGTTTTAATATCAACGGTGTGCGTGCCCGCCCGCACCAGATCGAAGCCATACGGGATCAGCTCGATGCGGATGTCATAGGTCTGCAGGAAACCAAAGTTCATGACGAACAGTTTCCGCTCCCGCTGATTGAAGAAATGGGTTTTCACGTTGAATACTTCGGCCAGAAGAGTCATTACGGCGTTGCCCTGCTGAGCAAGCAACCTCCCGAGTCTGTTCAGAAAGGCTGGCCATGGGACGATGAGGACGCGCAAAAAAGACTGATCCATGCGAGCTATCGCCTGGATGGCGACCTCTGGCATGTCATCAATGGATACTTTCCTCAGGGAGAAAGCATCCAGCATGAAACCAAGTTTCCGGCTAAGCGTAAGTTTTACGCAGATCTTATGCGTTATCTCAACGAGACATTCAGTCCAGATGATAACGTCGTCATTATGGGGGATATGAATGTCTCACCAGAAGACAATGATATCGGAATTGGTGAGCCAAACCGGAAGCGCTGGTTAAAGTCAGGAAAATGCAGTTTCCAGCCCGAAGAGCGAGAGTGGTACAGCACCCTATTGAACTGGGGCCTGAAAGACGCGCACCGTAAGATTTATCCGGATGACGCTGACACATTCAGCTGGTTTGATTATCGTTCTAAAGGGTTTGACGACACGCCTAAACGGGGACTTCGTATTGATCATATACTGCTGACCCCCGCATTGTATGAACGCTGCATCGATGCGGGCGTCTCGTACGATATTCGGGGCATGGAGAAGCCTTCCGATCACGCGCCTATTTGGGCGGACTTTAACCCGAAGTCCTGATAGCGGATTGAAGCAGTAGGCTCGTTCTGGAGCCTGCTTGCGGTTTTTGCTACCTCAATCCTGCATCGGTAAGGTGCTGTAGATACGTCAACCACTGGGTGGCGACATTGACGCTCTTCGCGTCTTTCGTTGCCCGCTGAAACCAGACCCTTGCGTCGCCAGTGCGTTGCAGCTCGAGCGCACAGCGACCCGCAGATAACATGCTCGCACCTTGTATACGTCGATGATGCTTGTCTGCTATTTCCACCGCAAGCTTGCAGTTCCCATCCATTTCGGCAAGTTGAATTGCATCGTCAACTTTTCCCGACTTGTGCTTCGTCATCGTCTGCGCGGCCATAGAAAAATCCCTCGACTGACGCTGATAAGCGACCAATAAATCAACTTCGTCCGAATGCGCATCTCGCTGTCCACGTCTTGGCCGGTCATTGTCATGATCGCCTTTCCGGTGGCCACTCTTGCCAGTATCAGAGCCAGAGTCACGATCGCGCTGCCGATGTGACTCAGTCGAGCGTTCAAGTCGAGATTGAAGGTTGCGAGCAGCTCTTGCAGGCATCCCTTCGGCACCTTGCAGCTGAATCATCAACATTTCTTCCATGGAGTCATCGAGTAACCCTCGCTGATGAGCCAGTTCGAGTGTCGCTAGCTGTTCTCGTTGTTTTTCCTGAAATTGTTGTGTCGCTGCCAATTGAATCCAGTAGTTACGCTTATCAGGGGCGCGACTTATCAGGCGCTTCATAGTGAGTTCTGCAGCTGGGTAGTCGGCAACCTGAAACTCAGCTGCGGCGCGCATCAGCAGCCAGTTTTCGGGTATGTCGCGAGCAAACTCCTCCGCTTGATAGATCCATGGTAAAGACGCACGCCAGTTCTCTTCCGTCTGATACGACATGGCGACCAGAATATATGCTTGGGCGGCGTGATTCAGGCCTTCTCCTGCTGGTGCCTCCAGCGCTGGGATAAGCACCGCTCGGGCATCTGAGGGACGTTCCTGAACAAGGTAAAACTGAGCGACGACCATCGCCAACGACGATCGGCGCGTTCCTTCAAGAACGCCAATATCCAGTGCCTTGCGGTAGCTTTCCAAAGCCTTATCCGTCTCGTCGAGCATCTGATAGGTCTGGCCGCGAAGCTGGAGGATGAGCACCAGGCCTAAGCCTTCTTCCCACTCATTGGCGGCGTCATCGGTTTCTTCCAAGGCTTCTGAATACTTCTCTTCAGCCACGAGCTCCTGAGCTTTCTCAAGTTGGCGAAACTGCCGCTCCGTGAGGCTGTTAGCACTGACTAAAGAAGATCCGAGAAAGGCGGCGATGCCCACAAAGATCAAAACCCATTTCATTGCAGGGTGAACTCCAGTGTCTGAGTGGCGGTCTGGCTTACCGCTTCACCATCAACCATCTTCGGTGAAAAGCGGTACCGGTACATTGCGCGCATAGCCTCCCGGTCAAATACGCCCGGTGGCTCTGCGTTTATGATCTCAACATTTCCAACGGTACCGTCTGGTCTGATGGTCAATCGCGCGGTTACTGTACCCTCGATGTTGCGCATTTTGGCCCTTGCCGGGTAAACAGCTGGTGGGCGAACCAGGGGTGCAACTTCGGCATCCGCTACAGAAATACCGTCCAGCAACCCATTTGCAGTCGCCATTTCGCCAATACTCAAATCCGGACTGAGAGGACTCAGGCTCAATGCCGGGGCAGTAACTGGCGTTGGAGCCTGATTCTGACTGGTAGCCTGAGGCGGTATTGGGGTTTCAGGTGGTGGTGGCGGCTTGTTGCGTGAGCGCGTTTCCGACGACGAATCCTGTCTTCGCGACGAGAAGTCCACCAATACCGCTTCCTCCCGATCCAACGTAAAGCCATCAGGCGGTGCGACCATCGCCGCCATGCCCAGAAACAGTAACGCCGATACCGCGATGCCAGCACCGATAGCAGCAATGGGTTTGACTAACGTCATTCGGTTGCCGCCACTGAAATATCAGTCACACCAGCGAGGCGAACCTGATCCATCACTTTGACTAAGGTACCTGTTGGCGCAAACTCATCGGCCTGAATAACAACGGCACCCTCTGGGCTTTCTGCTTTAAGGCGTTCGGTGTTCGCGCGAACGGCTCTGAGATCAACCGAGCGCTTATCAATCCAGATCTCACCGTTGGCACGAATAGCAATCAGGATATTACTGCCTTGTTTACTTTCGGCCGTACTAGCCGTAGGGCGACTCACTGTCACACCGCTTTCTTTCACGAACGAAGTGGTGACAATAAAGAAGATCAGCATAATGAAAACGATATCCAGCATGGGCGTAATATCGATATCACCTTCCTGGCTCTCTGTATTTGTATGTCTACGTGCCATCAGGCAAATTCCTCTACGATAGGCAGTTTGTCTGCCAGTTCCTGCTTGCTACGGTCTGCCAGGCGCTGAAAACGACTTCGAAAATACAAGCCAGAAAGAGCCACGACCAACCCTGCCATAGTCGGCAAGGTCGCTTGAGCAATGCCTGAGGCCATGGCGCGGGCGTTACCTGTTCCGGTTGCGGCCAAAACATCAAACACCTGGATCATGCCGGTCACCGTGCCGAGTAGACCTAATAGCGGGCATATGGCGATCAGTGTCCCCAGCAATGGCATTGTGCGTGTTGCTTCGAGGTAATATCGCCCTACCCACGCCTGACGAATGTATCTGGCATTGCGGCTGGTGCGGTCGGTTCGCGCACGCCAATCGGTCGTCAGGCGACCGTGAATCTGGTTTTTCTCAATATAGAAAAACCAGAGGCGCATAATAATCAGAACCCAAAGCAGGAATGAGGTGGCCAGGACTGCGTACAGCACTGGGCCGCCCCGTTCAAAAAAGTCAGCAAACCAGATCATTACTCTGACTTCTCTTGGGCTTCAGCGATAATGCCGGCTGATTGTTCATCAAGTATGTGAACCAGCTCTCTGCTGCGTGACGACACCCAGCTATGCAAAAGAAGCAAAGGTACCGCAACGACAAGTCCCAGCACCGTAGTGATCAGGGCTTGTGATATACCAGCCGCCATCAGTTTTGCATCGCCGGAGCCAAATGCAGTGATAGCCTGAAACGTCGCGATCATGCCGGTAACGGTTCCCAACAGGCCCATCAGAGGAGCGATACCTGCAAGCAGCTTGATAATCGCTTGGCCGCGTTCAATGGCTGGTAGTTCGCGCAGTACCGCCTCATCGAGGCGTGCTTCCAGCAGCTCTTGATCTTGCCCCTGCTTACTCTTGCGTGCTGCAAGCATGACGCGCCCGAGAGCGTTATCTTCCGAAGGTGCCTGTTTGCTCTTCAATTGTTGGCGCATACCACCACCGATGGCGATCAGAGCTGCAAGTCTCCACAATGCGATTAAAAGCCCGACAAAACCCAGGCCGATGATGATGTAGCCAATGGTGCCGCCTTGCTGAATACGCTCGCTGATAGATGGCGTTGCCGCTTCGATATTAAGCAGAGCGCCTCGGGCTGGATCAATCGCGACGTTAGCGAGCCCTTCGGCCGACACCCAGTTGCTGAGAAGCGAAGCGTCAGCTGGCTGTCGATATGGAGGACGTAATGCACCCAGTTGCTCATCCGCAATCAGATACATTGGCTCAGAGCCTGTACCAATGACAGAAAACGCCCCGATACGTACAGCTTCTTGATCAACCGTTGTGCCATCAGGTTGAACGACCGACGCTGTGATAGTCGCTATCTGGCCACTCAGCTCTGTCTCCTGACGCAGGGTCTGCCAAAGTGCCTTAATCTTCGCCAGATCAGGCAATGCTTTAGACTCGGCCAGAGTGTCGAGATCTGCAGGCGTTGCCGTGCCATCTATTCGAGTGACACTGGAGCTGGTTATTGTGCGCAGATCCCCAGCAACTTGACGTACAACACCAAACATTTCTCCCAGGCTGCCAGTGCGCAGGCGTAAGGCTTCCGTTTTTTCCGTCAGTACCTCTTCGTTCTTAGAGAATTGCTCCCGCAACGCTTCTGCTCTTGCCTGTTCTTTAGCAAGCGCGGCTTGGGCTTCTTTCAGTCTTTGTTCCTGAGTACGAAGGTCACCATTAAACGCAGCCAATCGAGACTGATTGAACGCTTGTTCGTATCGGTTGAACTGCTGCGCACTTTCAATCAAAGGTGTAGCCTGAGTCGACATCGACAACAAAACAAAAAGGAGGGTAGTAATGCGTCTCATTAGTTGGCCGCTCCTTGTGCAGGCAGAGGTAAAGTGATCAGTTGAGGCGCTATGCTTTTGTCTGCAACACGAGACGCAATTGACAGCGGTTCGGCTTGTTCTTTTGATAAGGCTTGCCACTGACCATTGAGCCAGATCCATGCTTCGCTTCCATCTAGCGAACGGCGGTACAAAGCGACGTTTCCGATACGCAAATGGTCGTACGCGGTGCCCTCTTCATTCTCTCGATATCGCTCAATGGTTCGCCCGTAGTCAACTTCAATCTGTAGCGCTTCGAGTACTCGGCGAAATTTTTCCGAGACAGTAATGTCGGCGCGACTCAGGGCTGCCTCTAGTTTCGATGTCCGGACGGCGCGCTCGTTGGCAAGGAACGGAATGCCTTTATCGATATCTGCCTCAAGCTGGCTGAGCATCAGCTGCATCAGCGGCAAGATACCCTGCTCGGTTTCGTTAATGCCATCAATCTGCGCATCCAGGCTGGCCATTTCTTCTTCCTGACTGGCAATGATGGCTTCCATTTGCTTGTTGTAGAGCGCCAACTGCTCAGCTCGAGCGAGGACTTGTCGTGCTTCCTCGAGCTTCTCACGCGTAGCGTCGTCGAGTGCATTGATCTTGCGCTCAACGGCGGCAGTGTCCTGGTCCGTCTTCAGTACCATCTTCGATGCGCTGTCTGTTTCCGCAAGGCTCGCCATTGGCAGTGTGGTGGCAACTAAGGCGACTACCAATGGTTGTTTGATGAGATTCACTCAGTACTCTCCTATCTTAAGTCCGAGTTTGTTTGCGATGTCGGCCGTACCGCGAGGTGCTACCACCGCACGGCTGCCTTCATTATTTTTTAGATACTTTTCAGTAGCTTGCAGGACATCCTTCCAGTTAACTGACAAGAGTTGACTGCGGAAGTTTTGTCGTATTTCTCGTGTTCGTCCGGTCTTATCCATATGGAAACATTGCTTGGCCTCGCCTGCTGGCGAGCCAGGTCGATCAAGGCTACCGATAATGCCAAGCACTGACTGTTCGATCAGATGATCGCCTGTTTTCTGCTGCAGGACCCAGTCCAGCGACTTTTCGAAGTCAGCAAAACTGCCCTCTGTCCTCGGGTCGCGATAGGTATAAAACTTAAAGCAACCGAGAGACGAGTCCTGCGTAGCCCCTGCTCCGTACGCGCCGCCCTTCTCTCGAATTGCGGTATGCAGGTATCCATTTCGCAGGACGCCACCTAGAACAGCCAGAGCCGCAGCGTCTTCGTGCGTTAACGTAACGGTGGGTATTGCCCAGGCGCAGAAGTTAACCTGGCTGTCGACCATCCAGTAGGATGGCGAATCTGATGCGGCCCAGTCCAACTGCACTTTCTGAGAATTGTTCGCATCTTCCCATAAGCGCCGAGTTGCATCAAGGTGCGCCGCTGAGTTTATGTCATCGTGGACCAATAAAAGCGAATCTGGCCCCGAGCAAACCGCTCCGTACAGATCCTTCATTGCCTGTTCTATAAAGCCCGCACCCTTGGATTCAACTTTCTCAGACCATGCCTTCAAACGCTTAGCGGATGGCATTCCACCAATGCTGTCGAGCAGATCTGCAGAGCGGTTAAGCTGAGCTGCTGCCGTCGACATTGCCAGTCCATGCCCGTTTCCGGTGATGCCCTGCTCTTTTCTTGAGCGCGCCTGCAGAAGAAGGTCTTTAAGACGGGATTGCTCGCTGAAATCTGCTTCCAGCCAGGTTTCTTTCACCATGCTGGAGAAGTCATCTGCATTTGAGCCCAATGCCTTCCCCGTCATTGTCAGGTAACCTGACATGATTGCGGTGTCACTTACGTCAGAGCGTATGGATGCATACGCTGATAGAGACCCCACTGTCGCCGTCTGTCTTTGCTGCTGCTCAAGGTAGGAATGCCCTCCTGCGCCCACCTCCGTCCAGGCTTGTGTAAACAGGGGTAGCCACTCAATCTGCTCACGAGAAAGTGAAGGTAAGTCTTTGAATGCCTGCTGATAAATAATGCCGTTTGTTCCAGTAACATACTCTGTTGTTTCTAACTGATCAGAGTAAATGGACGTGGGTGCAACGTACGTGAGTTCCGGCTTAACATCTTCAAGACCGACTTTGGGAAGTAGATCTGGGTCGTCTTCCTGGGCCTGGCGGGCCTCAAGCGCTTTTGTACGTTCTATGATCTTGTCGGCGTCTTCGTCTGTCAGACTTGCCTGCAATGAAGCGAGGCGCTGCACTTCCTGCTCAGCTTTTTCCGCATTCAGGGTGCTGCTCGGCTTTAACGTATAAAGCACTCGGTGCTGATTGTTTAAAAGCAGTCTGTTTACGGCATCCTGAATGAAACCCAGCTGACTCGCCTTGTTGCGCAGGCGCTCGAGAGCCGGATCGAGGTTCAACAGTGCAACAGGATCACCATAGTGTGTCGCAGCAGGCAGTGCTGTAAGGATTAACTGCAGGCCGTAAGGGTAGCTGTCTCCCCCCACTTCCCTCTGATGCAACTCAAGCTGATGCAGGGCTGCGTCGACCATTTCCTGAGGAACACCGTTATCGGCAACCGTTTGCAGAGTGGAAAGTACTAGTCTCTCTAATGCTTGAGCATGCTCCGGATCGCTCCCCTCGATGCCGCACATAAATGACATTTCGCGATTAGAGTCTTCCAGTCCGCACATCGGTGATGGTGATGTACCCAGGTCTGACTCTTCCAGAGCACGTCGCAACGGCGAGGCGCCGTTATCCAGTAACACCTGACTCAGCAGATTCGCCTCAAGCTGCGCATCGAGATCAATAGAATCGCCGAGAAGCCATCCCATTACATGATGGGTTTTTCCTTTCAGATCGTCAGAGTCCACACCATATTCTGCGACGCGCGTCTGAGGTTCGGTGTACCGCTGCTCCGGGTTGACTCTCCATTGCTTGTCTTGTTTTTCAAACCGATTGAGTGCCTGCTCATCAATACGGCTTTGTATATCGGCGAGATCCATATTGCCGAATGTCATAATGATGGCATTGCTAGGGTGGTAGTGTGTGCGGTAGAAATCGAGAAGCTCCTGATAGCTGAGATCCAGTATATTCTCTGGCTCGCCACCACTGTTGTAGTGATATGTCGTCGTTGGAAATAGCTCAGCACTGATCCCTTGCCAAAGCTGAGACACGGGTGACGACATCGCTCCTTTCATTTCATTGAACACAACACCTTTGTACGCAAGCTCAGAGCTGCGATCTTCAGAGTCGGAAAACTCAACCCGATGGCCTTCCTGTGCAAAATCCAACTCATCGAGGTTAGCGAAAAATACTGCATCCAGGTATACGTCCAGAAGATTCTGAAAGTCCTTATCGTTCTGTGATGCGAACGGATACGCAGTCCAGTCACTACTGGTCATTGCATTCATAAAGGTGTTAAGGGAACGCCGCGTCATCATAAAAAATGGGTCGCGAACCGGGAAACGCTCGCTTCCACACAGCGCAGTGTGCTCCAGAATGTGGGCTACACCAGTCGAGTCATGCGGCATGGTTCGGACGGCGACAAGGAAGGCTTTTTCGTCGTGGTCGCTACGGATATGGTAGTGAGGTGCGCCCGTTTTTATGTGTTCGTAGTGCTCGATCTCAATGTTGAGTGAATCAACAGCGGTAGAAGAAAGTTTCTTGAAAGATGCGTGCATAGTGCCTGTCATGACGATTGCGGATTCCCTAGGGTGAATCGCCATGATAGCAGTTGATCAGGGGGTACTTAAATGCCAACTTAAGGTGAAATATTGGAACGACCGATTCGTCTGGCAACAACAATATAAACGACTGCCAATACGAACCTGATGATCACATAGTATGTGTCATCCTGTCAGACTTGATGGCTCCGGCGAGGTAGGTCTCAATTTTGTTGCGAGCGATGTCGTCTTCGTCATTAAACTGCACGCCAACGCCTGCCACCTTGTTGCCCTGGGCACCTTTAGGCGTTACCCACACCACCTTGCCTGCGACTGGAATTTTCTCTGGCTCATCCATCAGCTTCAGCAGCATAAACACCTCGTCACCAAGCTGATATTGCTTACTGGTAGGGATGAACAGCCCGCCATTTTTAATAAATGGCATGTAGGCGGCATACAAAACTGATTTATCTTTGATCGTCAGAGACAGGATGCCGTTACGGCCCGCTGGATTCATTCCTTCACTCCCGCTGTCACGGTATTCAGAGCTTGCCACTCAAGAAGCAGTGCTTCGGTGGTCAGAGTTTTATTATAGTGAGATGCGCCGGACAACAGCTGCCCAAGCATGTTCTGCACCTTTTTTTGGAAGGTTATCAGCAATTGTGTATCGGCGACAGACCGCGCCTGCAGTTCTGTGACTGGCTCAGCAAATTGGAGATGAACGGAAGGTGCGCCGCATGCTGCTTTCAAAGCATCGCAGGATATCTGGTAAAACCATTGTATGACATCCTGAAACTCCAACTTCGCCCAGGCACTGGCCACTTTATCGAGAGGCAACTGGTGTGTTGTCCATTGAACTAACTCTTGCGCCCATTTTTCCTGTTTAGCGCCCGTACCACTGCTCAACCATTCGGCTGCGGCAACTGGCGCATTGCCATTTCTCGTGAGTGCGAGCGCAGCATCTTGCTGAGACACGCCCTGCTGCGCTAGCCAATCAACACTCTCCTCTCGCGAAGGGACGGGTAAAGTAATGCGCTGACAGCGACTACGAATCGTAGGCAGAACAGAACCGAAGCGCTCTGTTTCGAGCAGAATGTAGCTCTCACCCGGCGGCTCTTCCAGCGTCTTGAGCAGTGCGTTAGCCGCATTTGTATTCATTACTTCAGCTGGACGCAGAATTACTACCTGACAAGCACTGATCTGGGGTGTCTGAAATATCAGCTCATTCACTTTCCGGACGTTATCGATCCGGATTTGTCGGGAGTTATCTTCCGGCTGGCACAACATAAAGTCAGGATGAGAACCCGCTTCCCAAAGCTGGCAGCTGTGGCACTGGCAGGAAGACACATCACCATGCTGCTTACTCTCGCTTTGGCACAATAACCATCGAGCAATGGTTCTGGTCAACTCGTGCTTGCCAATACCCTTCGTGCTTGTGAGTAAGAGAGCATGAGGTAGCCCGGATTTAGCGTGACGCTTAACAAGGTTCTGCCAGATCGTATTTTGCCAAGGGTACAGCGCCATCAGATATTCCCTTCGATTTCGAAGAGGGCCAGCACTTGCTTTGTGACGTCATCAAGAGGCAGGGACGCATCAACAACATGAAATCGCGATTCCGATCGAGCGAGGGTAAGGAACCCCTCACGGGCTCTTTCAAAGAACGCCATCTCTTCTGTTTCGAAACGGTCTGTTTCTTCGTTAAGTTCCTCGCCTCGTGTTCTGGCGCGAGTCATGCCTACGCTGGCTGGTGCGTCCAGCAGAATGGTATGGTCAGGGCTGATATCCCCCTGTGCCATCGCCTTCAGTTGTTCGATTGTACTGAGAGGCAGGCCACGACCATAACCTTGATAGGCAATGGTCGAATCGGTGAATCGGTCGCAGAGCACCCAGTCTCCACGCTCCAGCGCTGGCCGAATTACAGCATCAACGTGCTGAGCACGCGCCGCAAACATCAACAACAACTCTGCCATTGGAGCCATGGGCTCCTCGTGATGAGCTTTGAGTAAATCATTGCGTATTTTCTCCGCAATGGGTGTTCCACCCGGCTCACGAGTCACTATGACCGTCTTTCCCATTGAGCGTAAATATTCAGCCAGTGCCTGAATGTTGGTCGATTTGCCGACACCCTCACCACCTTCGAACGTGATGAATCGGCCAGTTGAATTTTGCATTCTGAAAACCTTATTGATCGGTTGTCGCGGGTGATGAGCGATAGTCATCCCGGCGACTCAACTGATAGCGGCGCACTGCGGCGTTGTGTTCTTCGAGCGTCGAAGAGAAGTAATGACTGCCATCGCCACGGGCAACAAAATAAAGCTCCGTCCCCTCTGCGGGATGCAGAGCAGCATTTATCGCGGCCCGGCCTGCCAAAGCGATAGGCCCTGGAGGTAAACCCTTCTGCCGATATGTATTATACGGATTGCTGCGATCGCGAAGGTGCCGTCGGGTGAGGTTACCATCAAAATCGGCACCCAACCCGTAAATGACGGTCGGGTCGGTTTCCATACGCATATTGCGCTGCAGTCGACGAACAAACACACCTGCAATTACCGGTCTTTCGCTAGCAACACCTGTCTCCTTCTCGATAATTGAAGCCATGATTAACGCCTCGTATGGCGTACCGTAAGGAAGATCGGTTTCCCGTTTACTCCATTCGTCTGCAAGCACTCTTTTTAAACGGTCGTGTGCCTGGCGAATAATGTCGGACACCGGCTGGTCACGGTGATAAACATAGGTGTCTGGATAAAGCTGAGCTTCGCCGCTACCCGTAAGCCCCAGAAACTCAGTGACGGTTGCTTCAGTGAGCGGCCCGAGGTCTTGTTGCAGGTATTCAGCGTTGCTGAGTGTCGACAAGGCATCTGAGAGTCGCTTACCCTCGATTAGGGAAACTCGATATGTCTTTGCAGGTGCTGTGGCCAGGTAGCTCAATAAGCTCAAGCTATTGAGCCCGGTAGGAATAACAAACTCACCTGCTCGGATATCACGAGCGCCACCAGTTATTCTGGCCGCCAGTCGCAGCTGAAGCGCCGAGGGCAGCCATCCTTCATCTTCCCACTGCTGAGCCAGGCCCGTCAGTGTCTGACCTCGCTCAATTACAATAACAATGGGGGTTTGATTGAGGTTGTCCTGCTTCAGCCACGCATAGATGCCCGCGGCAACAGCGCAGCCAAGAAGCGCAACAATAACAAACGCAGTAACAACCAGTCGTTTGAACGTCATATAAATAATTCCTGGTACGCGGTCTGCCACTCACGGGACTCAGGTGAAATATCCAGCAGTTTGCCTTCAAACTGCCCCATCGACCTGACTCCAATCAGACTGTTTGTCACAACAGCCGCCTCCGCATGCCGTAGCTCTTCGAGACTGACTGCGCGCACTTGTATTTTGGTATTTTGCGAAAGTAGCCATTGTCGGACGACACCATCAATGCCGCACTCGTTGAGTTCCGGTGTATGCCACTCATCGTCTAGCTTAACAAATACATTGGTCATGCAACCTTCAACGACCAGCCCTGTTTGGCTTAGCATAATGGCTTCATCCCATTCCTTTTCAAATGCGGCTCGGGCAAGCACCTGCTCCAACCTGTTAAGGTGCTTGTGGCCAGCGAGCGCACGTTGACCAGAGAGCGCAACATCTGACAATCCCGCACTCATGGGCTTGGAGATGAGTGCAGCAGCATCGAAATAGGTGATGGTAATGACTGGCTCCAGATCATCCGAAAATGCATAACCCCGTTCAGTCACGCCACGAGTCACAATAAGTTTGCAAGCTGTCGACATCTGAGGGTGGCTCAGAGAGTCGAGTGCGGAGAATACCGTTGCCACAGCGGAATCACTGAAGCGCAGCGCTTTGAGTCCGCGCGCCAATCGCCGTAAATGCAATGCCCACAATGGCGCTTCGCCACGGCCATTAAGGCGAATGGTTTCAAACAGACCGTCGCCAAACTGACGCCCACGGTCTTCGCCCGCAGCGTCATTGGTAGTCCAGCCATGAGCGATTGAATATTTTAACTTCATGCGCCCTCCCATCGACTGAAAATCAACGAGCTGTTTGTACCGCCAAACCCAAAGGAATTGCTCATGACATGCGCGAGCGGTAATGCTCGTGATGAATTTGGCATCAGGTCAATATCGTCGCCGACATCGGACTCCGCCAGATTGCGAGTACCCGGAGCAACCTGATACCGGAGGGCGAGCACACAGAACAATGCTTCAATGGCACCTGCGGCACCGACAAGATGACCCGTCATTGATTTTGTAGACGATACTGGAATCCGCGACGCGTCTTGTCCGAATACTGTACGTATCGCTTGAATCTCGGCAACATCCCCCGCCTGCGTGGAAGTACCATGGGCATTAACATAGTGAATATCTGATGAGGTGAGCCCTGCATCGCGCAATGCATTGTTCATTGCCAGTGCAGCTCCCGCGCCATCGTCTGGTGGCGAAGTGACGTGAAAAGCATCATCGCTCATGCCAAAACCAGAAATCTCGGCCAATATCCTCGCTCCCCGCTGTACAGCATGATCAAGAGACTCAAGGACCAGTATTCCAGCGCCGTTACTCAGTACAAATCCATCTCTGTCCTTGTCCCATGGTCGGCTAGCTTCTTCAGGTGCGTCATTTCGGGTGCTGAGTGCACGCGCGGATGCAAAACCGGCCAGCCCAATTGGAGAGCAAGCCATTTCCGACCCACCTGCAATCATGACGTCGGCATCGCCATACGCGATAGTCCGGGCAGCGTAGCCTATGTTATGCGACCCAGATGTGCAGGCAGTTGATATTGAGAAATTGGGGCCGCGATAACCGTGCCGGATGGCTATATTCCCGGACGCCATATTGATAACGGAGCCCGGTACCAGTGAGGGTGATACACGGCGAGGGCCGTTATTGGCAAGCTGAAGGACATTGCTTTCAATGGTAGACAAACCACCGATGCCCGACCCAACGGCAACGCCTACTCGTTCCGGCTCGAGATCACTGCTAAAACCGGCCTGCGCTATTCCCTCTTCAGCTGCAACAAGCGCATACTGAATAAAAGGGTCGAGCTTGCGGGTATCTTTAATACTCAACACGGTCGTCGGGTCGAACCCATGCACTTCGCCCCCGATAGCAACCGAAAACTCACTGGTATCGAAGGACTGGATGGTCCTGATGCCGCTTTGGCCGGAAAGAACGGCCTGCCAGGAATCCTCAGCGTTTAAACCGCAGGGATTGACGGTGCCCAGCCCGGTTACAACTACCCGTTTTTTCCTCATGGTCTTTGCTCTGAGTGACGTCTGCTCAAGTCTATCTCGCCCCAGATTTTCTGGACACAAAAAAGCCGCGACAAACCGCGGCTTTTTATCGCATCCGGACCCTTACAGGTTCGCAACGATGTAATCGATAGCTTCCTGAACGGTAGTCAGCTTTTCAGCCTGCTCGTCTGGAATCTCGGTTTCGAACTCTTCTTCCAGAGCCATAACCAACTCAACAGTGTCCAGAGAGTCTGCGCCCAGATCATCAACGAAAGAAGAAGATGCTTTCACTTCCGCTTCGCTCACACCCAGCTGTTCACAAACAATTTTCTTTACGCGTTCTTCGATGTTACTCATGCTTTTTTCCTGACTTGTTGTAGTTTCCTGAAGGTCAGCGCTGACCTTACCCCATGTTCATGCCGCCATTCACATGAATGGTCTGGCCTGTGATATATCTCGCATCATCGCTTGCCAAAAAGGCCACCGCACCTGCGATATCCTCAACGCGGCCAAAGCGCTTTCCCGGAATGGTGGCTAGGATGGCCTCTTTTTGCGTTTCAGGCAAGACATCTGTCATGTCAGTTTGTATAAAACCCGGCGCAACGCAATTAACAGTAATATTTCGGCTCGCGATTTCCTGCGCGAGTGAGCGTGTAAAGCCCTCAAGGCCGGCTTTCGCTGCAGCATAGTTAGCCTGTCCTGCGTTACCTGTCGTTCCGATGATTGAGCTGATGTTAATGATGCTACCCGCTTTGTTTTTCAGCATGGCCTTGGACAGCGCCTTGCAGACGCGAAACACGCCAGTAAGGTTGGTGTTTAGTACGTCATTCCAATCGCCTTCGTTTAACCGCAAAAACAAATTGTCGCGTGTAATGCCGGCATTGTTGACAACGACATCGGGTGTACCGAACTGAGATTGCAACTCTTTAAGTGCCGCCTCAGTCTGCTCGCTATCCGCTATATTTAGCACCACGGCTTCGTTCGATTTCTCACTGGTCTTGAGTGTGCTACGCAAAGCTTCCACACCCGATTCGCTGGTTGCTGTACCAATGACCCGGTAACCGTCTGCGGACAGTCGTTGAGCGATTGCCAGGCCGATACCCCGAGAAGCCCCCGTCACCAACGCTAACTTTTTATCAGACATCACTCACCTCCTTGAATACGACTGATCGCTGATTGCACCGACGCTAAATCTCCAGTTCCGACAACCGGCAACGACTTATCAATACGCTTGTTCAGTCCAGCAATAACCTTCCCAGGTCCAAACTCAACGGCCAGGTCACCGTGGTGTCTGATTGCTGGGATGGCGCCAGTCCAATTTACTGGGCTGTATAGCTGCTGCAGAAGGCGCTGCGGAATCTCTTCCAATGTTGCCGGAGCATTGCCAACGTTGTGGTAAACCGGAAATTTGGGAGCGCGCCAGGAAATCGCACCGAGGTCCGCTTCAAATTCAGCCGCTGCCGCTTTCATCAAACTTGAATGAAACGGCCCACTGACGGCGAGTGGCAGCGCACGTTTAGCGCCTGCTTCCTTCGCGAATTCAATGGCCTTTTCAATGCCGGCCTGCTCACCCGCAATAACAATCTGCCCTGGCGCA
The DNA here is from genome assembly GCA_006212115.1 of Thalassolituus sp. Lineage (GTDB taxonomy): Bacteria > Pseudomonadota > Gammaproteobacteria > Pseudomonadales > Oceanobacteraceae > Thalassolituus. The sequence goes on from PDUK01000015.1 coordinate 41,320, forward strand.
TTAAAGTTGGCAGGTTCAACAACACCCGCCTGAGATGCCTTTTCGCAGACATCAACGATCTGGTCGTCGGAAAGTCCGAGAACTGCTGCCATGCCGCCCTTGCCTTCCGGAACGGCAGCCTCCATCAACTGCCCGCGACGGCGCACCAGTTTCACCGCATCAGAGAAATCAATGGCGTCCGCCGCTACCAGTGCGGAGTACTCACCCAAAGAATGCCCCGCTCCCGCTACGACAGTCAGAGCCGGGCACTGTGCAGTGATTACCCTCCAGATGGCAACGCTTGCAGCAAGTAAAGCCGGCTGAGTATTAAAAGTCTGGTTGAGTGTGGTATCGGGCCCTTCTGAGACCATTGCCCACAAATCGAAACCAAGCGCCTCGGACGCTTCAGAGAAGGTCTCGTTTATTTGAGAGTATTCATTAGCTATGTCGGATAGCATGCCGACTTGCTGTGCCCCCTGACCAGGGAAAAAGGCAATCACATCAGTCATTGCAAAACCTTATCGTTATTTTAGTGACAACACCCGAACGCCAGAGCTACTGAATGTCGATGAATTCGGGCGCATTATTGTGACAACATTTCCGTTGAATTGCACACCTGAACCGGCGCGTTTTCCCCCACAGAGAAGATACGCTCAGATGCAATCTCGACTAAGAGCCTGATATTCTCGTTCTAAATCCTGATGGGATCGTTCCCGGACCTGCCGCACCATATACTCCAATGCATAACGAAACGCGCGCTCATCGGACTTTCCGTGGGTTTTCGCTATATTTCCCGCTACGCCAAGTAGCATTGCTCCACCATGACGCGCAGGCGAAACTTGCCTGTCAATGCGCCGCATGGTTGCTTTCCACAGAGGTAAGAACCAGCGCAGCGCCAATGATGACCTCAGCTCGGAACCCATCATATCCAATAGCCACTCGATTAAACCCTCAGTTGTTTTAAGGGTGATGTTGCCCGAGTACCCATCACAAACAACAGCGTTAAGCTGACCATCAAACAGGTGGTCGCCTTCGCAGAATCCATCATAGAACTCCGTCAACTCCCGGCCAAACAACTCGCCTGCAGCTTTAACTGTATCGGTACCCTTACCCGGCTCGCTTCCGATATTCAGTAATGCTATACGGGGGGACTGAATACCGCCCGCGCGGTACCATGCAACAGCCAGCATACCTAATTGAAGTAGCTGCTCTGACGTCATGCAGATGTTTGCACCGAGATCGAGCATCAGCAGCGGCTGCCCTTTTGTTGGTAGCTGCGTTGCCAGTGCGGGTCTCTCGACGCCCTGTAAACCACCGAGATGCTTGCGCGACATCACCAGTAAGGCTGCCGTGTTACCGATAGACAGAACACCTTGAGCCTTTCCTTCTGCATGCAGCGTTAAACAAACCGCCATGCTGGAATCGCCGCGCTCACGAAGCGCTTGGCGAGCCGAGTCTTCCATTCGGACGTGATCGCCACAGGATATAATCCGGGTGCGAGGCTGATACCGACCCAGAGTCTTTCGAGCAAGAGTGTGAAGAGATTCGTGGAGGGGGAGGAGAATTTCGACGTCAGGATCATTTTTCAACAATGCCCGACAGGCCTTAAACGCGACGCGGGGACCTAAGTCCCCGCCCATTGCATCAACTGCTATGGTAACCATAGATTAGTTGCTGCCAGTCTCCACGACTTTTTTGCCACGGTAGAAACCGTCAGCGCTTACGTGGTGACGACGATGAGTTTCGCCGGTAGTAGCGTCTGTAGACAGGGCGATGTTGTTAGTATCAACCGCGTCATGAGAGCGACGCATGCCGCGCTTAGAACGTGTTACTTTGCTTTTTTGAACCGCCATGATAAGGCTCCTGATTAATCGCTATTTCTGTTTAAGCTGCGCCAGAACGTCAAACGGATTAGGCCGTTCTTCTTCCTCAGCGGCAATGTCTTCTTCGGGCTCAATTTTGAACGCCTGGCACTCACCTTGAGGGTGCATAGGAAAATCAGGGAGGTTCAGCAGTAGCTCGTCCTCAATGGTCTCCCACAAATCTAACCGGCCATCCTCATCGAGTTCAGCGGGCTCAAGACGCTTCGGCAGCGCCCTGGCCTGATCGTCGTTTAATACAAGACCAAGTCTGAAACTGGCTTCAATAGTGAAGCTCACATCCTCAAGACAGCGCTGGCATTCCATTACAACCCCAACACTGCATTCGCCAGAAAGTACTCGCAAATGCTCTTCGTCCCGGCTGAATTCAACATCACAATTCACGTCAGGTGAACTGGAGCGAACAACGCCAGCCAGTCGGGTTAAATCTGCGCTGCTGATTATACCTGTAAGTTGTTGATTTACTTCAACTAACTTGAGTCCGTCAACGCGCTTTGGTAATGGAGCCACTGTCATAGTGCGCGACACTATATGGATGTCGCCCACTTATGTCAAAGAGTTTTCGCGCCAACCACCGTTCTATCTGGCGGCGGCGCAGTTACTCAGCGCATCGTCATAACCTGAGTGCTGAAAAATGAAGCCACACCTTTACCAAAGCTGGCGCCGAAGCGTTCCATAAATTCAACGAACGGGTCTTTGTTAATCGTGTAGCTCACCAGCTCTTCGGTTCCAAGGAAATCTCGTGCGACTTGAGATGATGATGCAAGACCATCGACAAGACCATGTTCCATAGCCTGTTCGCCAGTCCATACCAAGCCTGAAAACAGATCTGGATTATTGGCCAGTCGGTCACCGCGGCCTAACTTAACCTGGGCGATAAACTGCTTGTGAGTTGTGTCGAGCACACCTTCCCAGAATACTTTCTCCTCTTCTCGCTGAGGAGAAAAAGGATCGAGGAATGCTTTATGCTCCCCGGACGTATACAGGCGACGCTCCACACCTAGCTTGTCCATGGCCTCTACAAAGCCAAACCCAGAGCCGACGACACCGATAGAACCAACCAGGCTGGCCTTGTCAGCGTATATCTCATCTGCAGCAGCAGCGATGTAATAGGCACCAGACGCACCGATATCCACAATGACCGCGTAAACTGGAAAGTCAGGACGAGTGGATTTCAGGCGAATAATCTCATCGAAGACATACCCCGACTGCACTGGACTTCCCCCAGGGCTATTGATTCGCAGTATCAAGCCTAGTGCGTCTTCATTATCAAACGCATCGCGCATGGCACCAATTATTCGATCCGCACTGGCCTCCTCATCGGCAGAGATGGCACCGCGCACTTCGACTACTGCCGCATGCGGCCCCGTCGCAAAAGAAGAACTTCCATCGCCGGCTTTTCCTGCGCCGCCGTATATAATCGCAGCGATAATAAACAGGTAACTGAAGGTCAGAAGCTTAAAGAATATCCCCCAGCGGCGCGCTGTGCGTTGCTCCTGCTGGGATGCCATCAATGCCTTCTCTATCAACTTCCATTCTTTGCTGTTGTCTTCGGGGCGCGAATATTGGTTGTTATCCATGAATCTCTATCCAGTTTGAAAGTTCGTCAATGCTATGACAGATAACCTCAGGCCCACAAGCTTGCAGACGGCTCTCGTCGTGCGCGCCGTGACTCATACCCACAGTCGCCATGCCAATCGTTGCAGCCATCTGCAAATCATATGTCGTATCCCCAACCATTAGCGCCTCCTTTGCCGAAACGCCCGCTGCCTCAAGAATCTGACTCAGCATTAATGGATGCGGTTTAGACTGCGTTTCGTCTGCGCAGCGTGTGAAGTGAAATGCACTAGTCATATCAAGATCAGCAAGAATCCGGTCCAGCCCCTTCCTGCTCTTGCCTGTTGCAACTGCAAGCTGCCGCCCCTGCTCAGATAGCTTTGCAAGCATATCAGTAGCACCCGGAAACAGTGCCATTGGTACCGAGCTGTCATAAACAAAGCACCGAGCATAAGCTTCCCTCATCAGGGGCATCTGCTCGATCGTTATTTCAGGCCATACAGTCTGAATGGCCTCTGGCAGCCCGAGGCCTATGATGTTTTGTATGTCGCTATCAGGCGCCACCCGCAAACCAACATGCGCAGCCGCCATGCGCATTGAATCCACAATCCGCCCTGTTGAATCAGAGAGGGTGCCGTCCCAGTCGAAAATCACCAACGAATACTTCAAAGTAACTCTCCAGACAAACAATCCACACTCTTATATGCCGCCTTAAGTTCCGCATCGGGAGGTGCAACAAGCCTTACCCGTTCACCTGTTAACGGATGCGCAAAACCCAGCTTCCAGGCATGAAGGCACAACCTCCTTATTCCGGTAGCCTTATCCTGCTCGGCTTCTGTGCGGTCGCTGTATTTCTCGTCGCCTGCAATTGTATTGCCTTGAGACAAGCAGTGAACACGTATCTGGTGGGTCCGACCTGTCACAGGCTCAGCTTCGATCAATGCGTATTGTCGTCCCGATTCCAGCAATCTTGTTCGTGTGTGACAGGACTTCCCCTCGTCACTGACAACAACGATGCGTTCTCCAGACTTTCTTTCCGTTCTCAATAACGGCAGGCGAATATCGGTTACAGCAGCATCCCAATGGCCATGCACAAGAGCAAGATACTTTTTGCTAATACCTTTCTTATCTACCAGCATTTTTTGCAATACGGTAAGCGCCTTTCGCTTCTTGGCAACAAGAATGACCCCCGACGTATCCCGATCGAGGCGATGAACCAGCTCGAGAAATGAATGGTCCGGCCGCATCTTTCGCAGCGCTTCAATCATACCAAGCGACACACCACTGCCCCCGTGCACCGCCAAACCGTGCGGCTTATTGATGGCGAGTAGCGCTTCATCCTCAAACAGGATGCTATCGTTGAGAATCCTCTGGAGTTTCGGCGATACGTCAGGAGTCTCATTGGCTTCCGGCAACCGCACTGGTGGTACGCGAACCTGATCCCCTTTTTGCAAGCGGCTATCGGCCTTCGCGCGCTTCTTATTGATGCGTACCTCACCCTTTCTGATGATGCGATACACAAGCGTCTTAGGTGCCCCTTTTAAGAGTGCCAAAAGGAAGTTATCCAGCCTCTGGCCTTCATTTTCCTCACCAACAACCAGAAGATTCACCTGTGCGGGATTGATACTTTGTTTCGCCATGCAGTTTTGTCGCCCGAATTTATTTTTACATGGGCAATTGCTGCCACTGATCATTGTTGCTATATTCCGGCGTGATCGGGTGTAAACCGAACATAAGCAGCGCTCATCGACTGGCTGTATTCAGTCGACAGAATAACGCTCCCCGGTCAGGCCGCGAGGCGGCAGAGTATAAAGGAAGATGGATACGGTAAACACTTCTTCCAAGAATTGATTCGGCGGAATGATTCCGCCCGGTGAGATAAACCGCGCAGCTACCTGCAGGCAATCTCGCATTATCAAATTATGGACAGTGTCGGTGTAGCAGAGCGAAGTAAATAACACACTCGCCCCTCACCAGTGCTTTGAAGACGCAACCAGTAAGACGGACTCCATGGCAAAGCACCCATAAATATTTTGGTAATAACCGGCCCTGTAGGCCGTGATGAACACTGCGAAAGTGATAAAGATTTCACCTGTCGCGCACCGCGTGCGAGACAGGAAGACAAAGCGTTTAGTCGCTACTATCCTTCGCTGCTGAGCAAACACAGCAGACAGGTCCTGCGTTGCCAGGCAGGTACGTTGCCCAACAGAGTAATACGTACCGCATGAAAAGAATGCTGATAAACGCCACTCAGACAGAAGAGTTGCGTGTTGCACTTGTAGACGGCCAGAAACTGTATGACCTTGACATTGAGTCTGGTGGTCGCGAGCAGAAGAAATCGAACATCTACAAGGGTAAGATCACCCGTATCGAGCCTAGCCTCGAAGCCGCGTTTGTGGATTTTGGCGCCGAACGCCATGGCTTCCTCCCCCTCAAAGAGATCTCCCGAGAATATTTCTGCAAAGATCCGGGCCCCGGTCGCATCAATATCAAAGAGGTATTGAAAGAAGGCCAGGAAGTCATCGTTCAGGTTGACAAAGAAGAGCGCGGCAACAAAGGCGCAGCCCTGACGACTCAGGTGAGCCTGGCTGGCCGCTATCTTGTACTGATGCCAAATAATGCACGTGCAGGCGGAATCTCTCGTCGCATTGAAGGCGATGAGCGCACTCAATTGCGTGAAGCAATGAAGGGCGTGAGCGTACCAGACAAGATGGGCGTCATCGTTCGCACTGCAGGTATTGGCCGCTCAAGCGAAGAACTGCAGGCGGACCTCGACTACCTGGTTCACTTATGGGATGCGATTTCACGCGCGTCCGAAGAACGTGACGCCCCTGCACTTCTGCTCCAGGAGAGCAACGTCGTTATTCGTGCGATTCGCGATTACCTGCGCCAGGACATCGGTGAGGTACTGATTGATACGGACGCTGCACATCAGGAGGCACTGGCGTTTGTTCAACAGGTGATGCCGCAATATCAGAACAAATTTAAGCGCTACGATGATCCAGTCCCCCTCTTCAACCGCTACCAGATTGAAAGCCAGATCGAGAGTGCCTTCCAGCGTGAAGTAAAACTTCCGTCCGGCGGCTCCATCGTTATCGACCCAACAGAGGCTCTGGTATCTATCGATATCAACTCTGCTCGTGCAACTAAAGGCTCTGATATCGAAGAGACTGCACTGAATACCAACCTCGAAGCAGCAGACGAAATTGCACGTCAATTACGTTTACGCGACATGGGCGGTCTGGTTGTCATCGATTTCATCGATATGATGGCAAACAAAAACCAGCGCGAAGTTGAAAATCGTCTTAAGAAAGCACTCGAAGTCGACCGTGCTCGAGTTCAGGTTGGACGCATCTCCCGCTTCGGTTTGATGGAAATGTCGCGCCAGCGCCTGCGTCCATCTTTAGACGAAACCGCTGCGCACGTTTGCCCGCGCTGTAACGGCACTGGCGTTGTCCGCGACACCAAGTCTTCCAGCCTGTCGATCCTCCGTCTGATCGAAGAAGAAGCTGCAAAAGATAATACTGCTCAGGTTCGCGCCATCGTTCCGGTTTCTGTGGCGTCTTTCCTTCTCAACGAGAAGCGCAGCCTGATCGCCGGCATCGAACAGCGCCACAATTGTTTGGTTATGGTCCTGCCAAATCCAAACATGGAAACACCGCACTACGAAGTTCAGCGACTACGTCCGGACGACACTATGGTCGGCGAAGTATCGTATGAACATCGCCTTGATACAGAAGAACCAGAGCATCTGAGTGAAGCGCTTAACGCAGAGCCTGTGCGCCAGCAGGAAGCGGCAGTCAGTACTGTTCCACGCCGCGCCGCGCCAGTTGTCCAGGCCGAGCCGGAAACGGCACAACCTTCAGGGCTCTGGGGGCGAATCGGTCAGGCACTGTCTACCCTTCTCGCTTCAGATAAAGAGCCTGAAGCAGCGCCTCGCCCAGAAGTTCGTGTTAACAAAAACACGAAGTCAGAGAGCAAAGGTAAAAACGCCAAAAACAATCGTCGCGACGGCCGTCGCAAGTCGGACGACAACGACGACAAACGTCGTAATGGTCGACAGCAGGACAAGGCGCGCACTAGTAAGAATACTGACAAGCCATCCAACGAGCGTAATGGCAAAAACAATCGCAATCGCAACGCCGACCGCGACAACAACGATGGC
>PDUK01000203.1 GCA_006212115.1 Thalassolituus sp.
TCTGCTTCCATAAATTCAGTGATTTCCTGAATACTGAATTCACCCACAGAGCTGAGATAGAAATCCATCCACCGTTTGAGATCGCGATTTACCAACAGGTTTCCATTCAATACCTGCAGCCGTCCATCCGGAGTAGCACCTCTGAATGTTGCCGACTGCAGGAAACGTGAACGTAACGGGCTGTCAGCTATCGGTCTTCTGGCGTCAATAGATTGCGACGAAGAGGGTTCTGACTGGCTGATCACAACGCCTCCCTGAGGGAGCCAAAAGAAGCCAGCGACAGCCGCTGACATCACTAAAGCGACAACGACTATGCTGACTTTCATATCAGAGACCGTCGTTCTTGAGGCGGTTAGCGTGCGTGCGGAACACCGTCAAAGGATCGGTTTCGCTCAGGTCATGAATACCGAGCATCTGGTTCACCTCATCCAGATGGGTCATAGCAAAATCATTGCGGATGACCATACCCAGGTTACTCGTGCACGGGTCGACAAAACCATCGTTAGCAACCCCGTCAGGGAAGAACTGCGAGAACGCGATAGTAATCGGCTCCAGCGGGTCCAGGAGATTGGTCGCTGGCTTCGCTCCGGCCCAGGAGTAGTAGTGCACGCCGTTATATTCATAGTCCCCCTCGCCGCAATCACTTTCTGGAATTCCACCGGGGTGTGCTGCATTGAAGATAACCGATGCATCAGTTGTCATTGACCGCACAGACTCAACAGGCGCCAGTGGAAGATCACTGCCCGAAGCAAAGGATATAAACCCAGAAATCCCTGAAATAAATACATCAAAGGCCGCCCCGAACACATCAGAGTTATCGGACCATTCCATGAGTGTATCAGCCACGACTGTGCCTTTATTGACGCCAGAAATAGAGGAAACCGATGCAATAATGTCCGGTCTCACTGACCCAGCGTAGCGCGTCGTAGGACCACCATGGCTGTGCCCAATCAGATTTACCTTTTCTGCGCCTGTAATAGCCAGAATATCCTCAACCTGCTCAATTAGTTGTTCACCGCGAACTTCTGGGTAGTTAGTATTTGATACTGTTGCAACAAATACTTCTGCGCCATCCTGTTGCAGTGTTTCCGGAATGTTATACCAGTAATCAACACCGACCAGCTGATCAAATCCAAGAAAACCATGAACAAGTACGATAGGATATTTTGTTTCGGTATACCCGGTTTCTAAGGTTTCGGACATAGCCATAACCTGTGAAGACACAGTAGCTGCTGCTACTGCTGTAAGCAGATATTTTTTCATTTCCTGTTCCTCACCCTATTATTTTTATTTGGTGCTTTGGCCAGAGCGAAAAAAGTATACAAATGTTTATCTTGTATAAAATGCTTTATCCGGACATAAAAGTACTTATAAAGACAGGGTTACAAAACAACTACATTCGAGGTAAATTATCCGGACGCGCTAATACCTAAGAGTGAGAGATACCCCTTAACAGACTATTATCGAAAATTAAAAACCGAAGAAAGACAGGCTAATTTTTAATAGCCTGTCAGAAAGAATGATCAGAATCGGTTTAATTTCTCTTTTTAATTGTGGTCTATTTTATCAGGACTATAGACCGTGTCGTTTTAAACGATGAGCGTGTGTACGAAAAACAGTCAGGGGATCGGTTTCATTTAAACCATGTAATCCGAGCAACTGATTTACTTCATCAAAATGGTTCATTTTGAAATCGTTGCGGATAACCATCCGTAGAGCATGCTCCCACCAGACCATCGTTTGCTTCACCCGCTGGGAAAAACAGTGAGGCTGCCGCCGATACATAATCAAAAGGATCAAGCGCATTGGTCAGTACCTGAGATCCGGTCCAGGAGTAATATCTCACTCCCTGATATTCGTATTCCCCTTCTCCACATGCCGTTTCAGGAACGCCACCGGGGTGCTGTTGATTAAAACGCTCTGCCTCAGCAAAGGTCATTGAGCCTACCGATGCTGCCAGATCCTGTTCGTATCCACCGCCAGAAATAAAGTCGATGACCGTGGCAAGTGCATTGCCCAGGTTGGTCACGAGAGAGGGATTCTCCGGACTACCACTTATTCCATTCACACCTTCTGCGACTGGTGTGCCTTTATTCACACCGCCAATAGAGGTCACCGAAGCTACTAAATCGGGGCGCACAGAGGCGACATAGCGCGTGGTAGGACCGCCGTGGCTGTGTCCGATCAGGTTTACTTTCTCAGCGCCTGTAATCGCCAGAATTTCTTCAATTTGTGGAATTAGCTGCTCGCCTCTGATTTCAGGACTGTTCGCAGCAGCCACTTGTGTCAGGTATACATCAGCGCCATCTTCTTGCAGTGTTTCAGGGACTTTATTCCAGTAATCGATACCGAGAATTTCGTCAAATCCAAACAAACCGTGCGCAAGAACAATGGGATATTTCGTCTCTGTGTAGCCAGTTTCAACAGTTTCCGACATTGCGAAAACCTCCGCCGACATAGTGGCCGCAACCACCGCCGTAAGCAGATATTTTTTCATTTTCAGTTCCTCACCCTATTATTTTTATGTGGTGCTATGGCCAGAGCGAGGATAAGTATACAAATGTCTATCTACTGCAAAATGCTTTATCCGGACACGACAGGATTTATAGAGACAGGATTACAAAAGAACTACAGAGCACGGGATATTATCCGGCCAGTCTCATCCCTTAGAGTGATTACCAGTTTCAAAATGGAGGAGGTCTATGGGTAATCCTGGATATTGTTGCGAGTCGGATTATCGTGCGGGGATACTACCAGTGTGAGAAACAGGCTATCCGAAGATAGCCTGCGAACTATCAGGAAAAGAACCTGTTATTGCTCTCATGCATCGCTTTGGCATCTGCCAGAATACGATCGACCAGCTCCTGAACCGTTGGTATGTCCTCGATCAACCCCTGCGTCTGACCAATGAATTGCACGCCTTTATCAAGATCGCCATTAATTGTTGCGGCCTGCAGGCGCGGTACACTGGCACCGAAGTAAGCGAGTAACTTGATTTTATCGAGCATCACCATCATGCCCAACATGATCTTCCATACCGGCTGTTTAACGATCTTAGCTGCTTTCGTCGCCTCAATAGCGGCCATGATGAGATTCATAGGGCGCTTGGTTTCTTTGACTGAACGCGGCGTCTTCATCACTCGGGCCCAGAGACCATCGAAGTTTTTAGAGTAGATTCCTGCTCGGACTTCTTAACCACAGTCTCTTTGACATGGTTATGCAGTGGGCTGTCTGCGCTGGTCGCAAATCGGGAGCCCATCGCTACCGCTTCTGCGCCAAGAGAAAGCGCTGCCATTAAGCCGCGGGCATCGGCAAAGCCACCAGTGGCGATGACCGGAATATCTACTTTGCTGGCGATAGAGGGCACCAGCACCAGTGAGGTCACATCGCCACCGTGGGCAGCGGCTTCATGACCAGTTACCAGCAAGGCATCCGCACCGATACTTTGAGCTGATAACGCGTGCTTTTCTGACACGACGGTAGCAATCACCTTGCCACCGTATTCATGGGCTTTTTTAACCAGCCAATCGCCTTTACCTAACGAAAAGTTAATAACAGGAACCTTTTCTTCCAGTGCGATCATGGCATTTTCTTTCGCACCCGGCATGAGCAGAGTCACACCTACGCCAAAGGGCTTATCAGTCAGTTCACGGATTTCACGAATAGAGGCTCGGGTTTCTTCTGGAGTCAGAGGACCACTGGCAAGAATACCAAGGCCGCCCGCATTCGATACGGCAGCAACAAGCTGAGGAGTAGAGATCCAGCTCATACCCGGAAGGATCAGGGGAGCGTCGATACCTAAAAGTTCAGTGATACGTGTTTTCATGCTGGTTTCCCGAGGTTAGACGGGCACCACT
>PDUK01000204.1 GCA_006212115.1 Thalassolituus sp.
GCCGTCTGGTGAACCTGGGTAACGCCACCGGTCACCCATCACGTATCATGGACGGCTCGTTCGCCAACCAGGTACTGGCGCAGATCTATCTGTACGAGCGTAAGTTTGCCGACATGATGGAAGCTGAGAAGAAAGAAAGCATCTACGTGAAAGTCCTGCCGAAAAAGCTGGATGAAGAAGTGGCCAAAGACATGGTTGAAGGCTTCGGTGGTGTGATCACTAAGCTGACCGGTGATCAGGCGAGCTACATTAATGTGGATGTTGATGGCCCGTATAAGCCAGAAGCTTACAAGTATTAATGCTTAGCAGGAGCTAGCTGCATCGCCAGCTTTTTGTTGGATTTGCTCCGGAAATGCTCATGTATGCTTTATACACTGGGCGTTCCGAAGCAAATCCACCTCGATCTGGCTTCTTCGCTAACGCTCCTAAGGCTGTAACACGTGCGAAGCAAATAGCCAAGAACAAGACAATAGGTAGTGGCAAACACCGCCTCTATCGGATCAAGAGAAGTTAAGATGACGACCTTAAGTTTTGAATTTTTCCCGACCAAAACCGAGGAAGGGACAGAAAAACTCCTGAAAGTGCGCGACGCGACGAACTCGCTGCCTTTAACCCAGAGTTTTTCTCGGTGACCTACGGTGCCGGTGGCTCTACCCGCGACCGCACCTACGCCATCGTCAAAGCCATTCAGGAACGCGGTATCGCGGCAGCCCCTCACCTCTCGTGCGTGGGTGACAGCAAAGACGATCTGCGCTCGTTGCTGAATGAATACAAGGACCTCGGCATCAACCGCATTGTTACCCTGCGCGGCGACCTGCCAAGCGGAGCCGGCCTCGCCAGCAGCGAGCTGCGCTACGCCAATGAACTGGTCGAGTTCATCCGCGAAGAAACGGGCGATCACTTCACTCTTGAGGTCGCGGCTTACCCAGAAATGCATCCTCAGGCGACCAGCTTCGAAAAAGACCTCGAACACTTCGTCAACAAAGTGAAGGCCGGTGCAGACAGCGCAATCACTCAGTACTTCTTCAACGCCGACAGCTACTTTAACTTCGTTGATCGTGTGCGTGATATGGGCGTCGATATCCCGATCATTCCGGGCATCATGCCAATCACCAACTACAGCAAGCTGGCACGTTTCTCGGACGCTTGTGGCGCTGAGATTCCGCGCTGGATCCGCAAGCAACTGGAAGCCTATGGCGACAACAACGAGTCTATCCAGCAGTTTGGTGAAGAGGTGGTAACGGAAATGTGCCATCGTCTGTTAGAAGGCGGCGCGCCGGGTATTCACTTCTATACCCTCAACCAGTCTGAAGCCAGCCTGCGCGTGTGGCGTAATCTGGTTTAATCGGACACACCTATGTCTCAGCAACTCTTTCTGGCATCGACACCCTTACATATTCTGAATTCGGTGGCGATCGCCAGCACCCCTGCATGCCTGTGGTTGATTGATCAACCTATCGTAGAAAACAACCCTTACTCCGATCTCATTAAGAGCTGGCATAACTCGCCGTTCAGTGAAGTGCGCATCAGTCAGGGTCATATCAAAGGCACCAAGGCGAAACTGGCAAACCGTAAACACGTATTTGCGGAAATTGAGCAATGGGTAACGCAGAACGAACCGGGACAACTCTTCACCGGGAATGATCGACGTATTGAGTTTCAGTACGCAATGCATTGCGCGACGTCCAAGCGCAGTGACGTGCAAGGCATCTACATGGATGAAGGCACGTTCACGTATGTAGGGCGCGAGGCTTCAGCCAGCTTTTCAGATCGTATTGTTGATAACTGGCTGAAAAAACTGACGTACGGCTTCTGGTGGAAGAATCCACCGACCATTGGTGCATCCCAATGGATTTCAGACGTCTATGCAGCTTTCCCTGATCTGGTTCACCCGTTACTGGCACGAAAGAAGCTCCATCCTCTTCAGCCTGCCCACACCGACAACCCTACAGTACGGGACTTCTGCTCACTTCTGGTCGAGCACTTCGGCGCTGATCCGCAGACATTGGAAGATCTCGGTGCAGTGCTTACGCTCCCTCATGAGTCGATTATCGCAAAGTTAAATGGCTATCGGGATGCGATGGATTCTGTGATGGCAGAGATAATAAACGAGGGCAGAAAGGTCGGCGTCAAGTACCATCCTCGCAACACCAATCCAGATATTCTACAGGCTGAAAACCGGGCTGGCGCCTACGTCATTCCCCATCGAATACCGTTTGAGGCGATTTTGCCCCTACTCCCCCCTGAAGCAACGATCATCGGCGATCTGTCTTCAACACTGATCAATGGGCGCTGGCTGCGTCCCGACGCGCAGATCATATCGATTAAAAATCCAGAGGCACCTCTCGCCAGCGAGTTTGAGCACTTTTTTTCTCGGATTGGCGTGACCAGCGTTGCTGCCAATGAAGTATCTCAGGGAACACCACCCGAAGGCTGATACATATTGCGACTAAGCCCGTAAATTGGCCTATTAGCTCTCCATTGTGCCGCTGAGGGAATAGTCAATTGGCCTACAACAACTGGAACCCAATACACAAAACAATGACAATAGAGTGACAACCGTAAAGATTAAGGGTACCTCTATGGATATTATCGATCTGTCCAAGGCAGAATTGATAGGCCAGGGGCGAGACCGAGATTGCTATCGCCACCCGCTCATCAATAATCAGTGCATCAAGGTGTCACGCAAACCACAGAAGCAGACACGTCGTGAGAGAGCATATTTTGCCTATCTGCTAAAGCAAGGCGTAGATACGTCGAAGTTGGCGCACTACCTGGGTACTATCAAGACGAGCCGCGGAGAAGGCGCGGCCTGCGAGCTGATGTTAAACGATAACGGAGAAGTATCCTCCACCCTGTCAAACGCCGTGCGAAATAAAGAGTTTCCCGAAAATACGATCAGAGCCCTTATGGATGAGCTCCGTGAATACCTGCTGGAGCAACAGATCTGCGTTCGGGATCTCAGCCCTAACAACATCATGTGCCAGGTCCAGAATGGTCATCCGCGTTTAGTGATCGTTGATGGAGTCAGCAACCCGGGAGTAAACCCCCTAAACATC